>JBEEJM010000301.1:0-3070 GCA_041169205.1 Pseudomonadota bacterium
CCAATTCGCTGCGCGCATAGACCACCCGTCCGCCGGGGCGACGCATGGCGTACTCGTAGCTGATGTTTTGCCCCTGCAGTGCCTGCCGCACATGGTGAGAAATATCGGTGTAGACCTCATCCCCCACCACCTCGCGAATCGAACGACCGAGCACCTCTTCCTTGGCATACCCAAACCAGTCGGCGTATCCTTTGTTAACGTAGCGGTAGATTTCCTGGTGATCAAAGTAACTGATCAGCGCGGGCACGGTATCGGTGATCAGGCGCAAATTTTCTTCGCTGCGTCGCAACGCCGTGGTGATGCGTTGATTGGCGTCGTCCGCTGCGATGAGACGCTGGTTGGTCGCCTGCAGTTCGGTGGTGCGCTCGGCCACGCGATTTTCCAGATCGGCGTTCTGCTGCTGGATCTGCTGTTCATAGCGTCGGCTTACGGTGATGTCGGTATACAGCGTCACGAAGCCGTTGTGCGGCAAGGGCTCGCCACGCACCGCCAGAATCTGCCCGCCGGGACGGTCGCGCTCGGTATAGTGGGGGGTAAAACTGCGGGCCAGACGCATGCGCTCGGCCACCAGTTCTTCAACATCACCCGATCCGTACTCCCCGCGTTCGGCGTTATAGCGCATGAAGGATTCAAAGGTCGCCCCGACAAAGGCCATCTCTTCGGGAAAATCCAGCAGCCGCAAAAACGCTTTGTTCCAGGCGACAAAGTGAAGGTTGGCATCAATCACGGTCAGACCCTGGTCGAGTCGGTCGAGTCCGGCCTGAAGCAACTCGTGCCGGTGAGGGCTTGGCTGTAGGTCGGGGGAATATTGAGATAACATGAAGGATAGACTCCGGCGTATGCTTCCATTCTATGCCGCAACCTCCATCACACAGGTCAACTGCAATCATTCGATACATTTGCCTCTAAATTCCGCAACAGTCAACTGCTAACATGCCACAAGAGAATGTTGCAACATTAGTTTGAGCGTGTAAATAGCTCACTATCGATTGGTAAAAATCCAGAAATTTGTACTGCGCAAGCAGATGCACTCGGCTTCGGCCATTGACTGAACGGAGTTTTCCAATGTCAGAAGACATCATCCTGCAAACCAGCGGTTTGACCAAAGAGTTCAAGGGTTTTGCTGCCGTGCAAGACGTCGACCTGAAGGTCAAGCGTGGTCATATTCACGCTCTGATCGGTCCGAATGGCGCTGGCAAGACAACGGTATTCAACCTGCTGACCAAATTTTTGCAGCCCACGACAGGGATCATCCAGTTCAACGGCATCGACATCACGAAAGAAGAACCGGCGCAAATCGCCCGACGCGGTGTGGTGCGCTCGTTCCAGATTTCAGCCACCTTTCCTCACCTGAGCGTGATGGAGAATGTGCGTGTCGCGCTGCAGCGCAAAATGGGAACCTCGTTTCACTTCTGGAGCTCGCAAAGCAGCCTGAATGTCCTGAACGACCGCGCCGTGGAACTGCTGGAGTCGGTTGACCTAGGCGCTTTTATCGACACCCAGGCGGTGGATTTACCCTACGGCCGCAAACGTGCTTTGGAAATTGCCACCACACTCGCTCTTGAACCGGAACTTATGCTGCTGGACGAGCCCACCCAGGGCATGGGCCACGAAGACGTGGACTTGGTCGTGGAATTGATCCGCAAAGTCTCCAAGGGACGCACCATTTTGATGGTGGAACATAATTTATCGGTCGTGGAAACGCTCAGCAATGTCATCACGGTCTTGCAACGCGGCTCCATCTTGGCGGAAGGCACTTACGATGTGGTGTCCAAAGACCCGCGCGTGATGGAAGCATATTTGGGAGTGGAAGCATGAGTAGCGCCTTCGAACGTAGTGGCGAACTGCTGCGCGTGACCGATTTGCATTCGTTTTATGGCGAATCGCACATCCTGCACGGTATTGACCTGACCATCAACCACGGCGAACTGGTGACACTTTTGGGTCGCAATGGCAGCGGACGCTCCACCACACTGAAAGCCATCCTCGGGCTGGTGGGTAGGCGCACCGGCTCTATCAAGTTGAATGGCGAAGACATCAAGGGTCTGTCGCCGCATCGCATCGCCCGGCTTGGCGTGGGCTATTGCCCCGAAGAACGCGGAATTTTCTCCGGACTCACCACCGAAGAAAACCTGATGCTCCCACCCACAGTGGCGTCCGGCGGCATGACGCTCGACGAGATTTACGAAATATTCCCCAACCTGTATGAGCGCCGCCACAGCCCTGGCACGCGCCTGTCTGGCGGCGAACAGCAGATGCTGGCCATGGCGCGCATTCTGCGCACGGGCGCCAAGCTGCTGCTGCTCGACGAAATCACCGAAGGCCTGGCCCCGGTCATCGTCAAAAAACTGGGCGAAGTGATTCAGCTGCTGAAAACACGCGGCTACACCATCTTGCTGGTGGAACAAAACTTCCGTTTTGCCGCCCCGTTGGCAGACCGTCACATCGTGCTGGAGCATGGTCGCATCGTGGCCACTGTCACCAAAGCAGAATTGCCGTCCAAAACCGATCTGCTGCATCAGTTGCTGGGCGTCTAGCCTGACGATAGCAAAACCGATTTCTCTTTTTCTTTCACTTTTCCTTTCGATTACCCGCGCTCTTTCCTTTCCTTACTCTCATTTTTTACCAGGAGATATCATGAAACTCAAATCATTCATTCAGGCGCTCGGCCTGGCCCTCGCGACCATCGGCGCGGCACACGCCCAGGTTTCTGACGGCGTCGTCAAGATCGGCGTACTGACCGACTTGTCAGGCGCGTATTCAGATATCGCCGGTAAAGGTGCCGTTGTGGCGACTGAAATGGCCATTGAAGACTTTGTGTCAAAGGAAAAGCCCGGCTTCAAGGTCGAAATGGTATCTGCTGACCCCCAAAACAAGGGCGACAGCGCGGCAAACAAGGCGCGCGAATGGTTTGAGCGCGACAAGGTCGATGTCGCAACCGAACTGGTGACCACGTCAGTGGCACTGGCCGTGCAGAAAATCGCAAAAGAGAAAAATCGCATCGCCCTGATCTCAGGTGCAGCATCTACTGCGATCACCAACAAAGAGTGCAATGACGTTACAGTGCATT
>JBEEJM010000302.1:0-6311 GCA_041169205.1 Pseudomonadota bacterium
CCCGGTGCCACCAAAGTGGTCGAGGCCAAGTTGTTTGCCGGCCCGCAAGAAGAAAAAATGCTCGAAGCGTTGACGCCCGGCTTGGAACTGGTGAAAGACTATGGCTGGTTGACCATTCTGGCCAAGCCGCTGTACTGGTTGCTGGACAAGTTGCACAGCTTTATCCAGAACTGGGGCTGGTCGATCGTGGCGCTGGTGCTGTTGCTCAAGATTGCCTTTTACTGGCTCAATGCCAAGGCCTACGCCAGCATGGCCAAGATGAAGGCCGTCAACCCCAAGATCATGGAAATGCGCGAGCGCCTGAAGGACAACCCTCAGCAAATGCAGCAAGAGATGATGCGCATCTACCGTGAAGAAAAGGTCAACCCCATGGGCGGTTGCTTCCCGATCATGGTGCAAATCCCCGTGTTCATTGCCTTGTACTGGGTGTTGCTCTCCAGTGTGGAAATGCGCAACGCACCTTGGGCACTGTGGATTCACGACTTGTCGTCGCCTGATCCGTACTACATCTTGCCGCTGGTCATGACCCTGACTACGCTGCTGCAAACCGCGCTCAACCCCGCGCCACCAGATCCCATGCAAGCCAAGATGATGTGGATCATGCCAATGGCTTTCAGCGTGATGTTCTTCTTCTTCCCAGCCGGTCTCGTGATGTACTGGATTACCAACAACATCTTGTCGATTGCGCAGCAGTGGATCATCAACACCCGCATGGGCGTGCCACCGCAGTTCAATCTGCCGAAGTTTAAGTAACCCCCCGAGGCGCGCAGCGCCTCTTCTTTATGCTGCCTCGGCACCACGACCCCATCATCGCCATCGCTACCGCACCGGGGCGGGGCTCGGTGGGGATTGTGCGGTTGAGCGGTAAAGGGCTGGCGGGTTTTGTTCCGCGTTTGCTGGGGCGTAATCTCAAGCCGCGTGAAGCCACCTATCTTCCGTTTTGCGACGCGCAGGGCGCACCCATTGACCACGGCTTGGCGCTTTTTTTTCCTGGACCCCACTCCTTTACCGGCGAAGACGTGCTGGAACTGCAGGCCCATGGTGGCCCGGTGGTGCTGCAACTGCTGTTGGCGCGCTGCCTGGAGGCGGCACAGCAAACAGGCACATCCGGTGGGCAGGCCTGTTTGCCCGGGCTGCGTATTGCGCAGGCGGGTGAGTTCAGCGAACGGGCGTTTCTCAATGACAAAATCGATCTGGCGCAGGCGGAAGCCATTGCCGACCTGATTGACGCCAGCACCGAGGCCGCCGCGCGCAGTGCCACGCAATCGTTGTCGGGCGTGTTTTCGCGCGAGATACACGGCCTGCGCGACGCGCTGATTCAGCTGCGCATGCTGGTTGAAGCCACGCTCGATTTTCCAGAAGAAGAGATCGATTTTCTGCAAAAAGCCGATGCACAGGGGCAGCTGGACCGTTTGCAGGCGGCTTTGGCGGCAGTGCTACAGAAGGCCTCGCAAGGTGCGCTGCTGCGCGAAGGCATCAAGGTGGTAATTGCGGGCCAGCCCAATGCCGGCAAATCGTCGTTGCTCAACGCGCTGGCAGGGGCCGAGCTGGCGATCGTCACGCCCGTGCCTGGCACGACCCGCGACAAAGTGCAGCAAACCATCCAGATCGAAGGCGTACCGGTCCATGTGATTGACACGGCGGGCTTGCGCCACAGCGACGATGTGGTGGAGCAAATTGGCATTGCGCGCGCTTGGGAGGCCATTGCATCGGCCGATGCCGTGCTGTTTTTGCACGACCTTACCCGCATGGGTGCTACAGAATATATAGCTGCTGACGCAGATATAGCAAGGGCCATAGCCCAAAAGGTGCCTGAATCGGTGCCAGTCATCGACGTCTGGAACAAGGTTGACGCGGCCAGCCCGCTGGCAACCACCGGGCTCACACTGTCTGCCAAAACAGGGGCCGGTCTGGATGCTTTGCGCCATGCACTTTTGAAGGCGGCAGGTTGGCAGGCTTCGTCGGGCGGTGTGTTCATTGCCCGCGCGCGGCATATCGAGGCGTTGCGCCAGGTGGACGCGCACTTGATGGAGGCCGCCGCACACCTGGCGGCACGTGCCCAGTCGCTCGATTTGTTAGCCGAAGAGTTGCGTCTGGGACAAAACGCGCTGAATGCCATCACCGGCGAGTTCACCTCGGATGATTTGCTAGGGGTGATATTTTCCAAGTTTTGCATTGGCAAATAGCTGCCTTACACTTCACCCGTCGCAGACGCTGAAAGCCATTTCCCATGTCATTTTTCAACTGGTTCTCCCGCAAGCCCGCAGGGCCGGTTGCCGACGCGGGCGAAAGCTCCGGGCTGGGACATGCCGATGCAACCCAACCCATCTACAACGCAGCGCATCCCAAACCGCGCACCGCCGTGCCCGTCGCTGGCCCGCACAGCCAGCGCAGGAACGAACGGCTGGAGCGCCGCGAAATGCTCTACGCCATCGTGCGCGAATGCATGACCCAGGCCGGGGTGCTGTCGTCGCAATACAAGTTCAAGGTGCTGTCGCTGGACTCGAAAGGCCGCGAATACCTGGTCATGGTCGATCTGCCGCGGGATACGCCCAATGAGTCTGACCATCTGGCCGAAATCGAACGGCTGATCGCCCGCAATGCCAAGAGCCGCCACGATATCGTGGTCACTGCGGTGTATTGGCGTGTGGCGGAGCAAGTGACGGTGGATGTTGCTGCGGTAGCCCATCCGGTGCACCACACGGCTATCGTGCTTGCCCCCCGCTTCGAACCACTGCACGCAGATGAAGTCGCTGCTTTCAAGAAAGCACTGGCCAACTCACCGGCCGCACAGGCAACGGCCCCAGTGGGGGAGCTGGTTCGCTCAGGTCGACGCAACCCCGCACCGCTGCCGGTATTCGCCGAAACCGAAATCGGTGAGGGCCACTCGCCGCTCAGTGGAACGCAGTACGGCGAGCTGAATTAACCTGCGTTTACTGGTTCAGTGGCCTGCAAAGTCCAGTAGCGTAAATAGCGGCAGGCCGGAGTCGCGCAGTTTTTGCGAGCCTCCCAACTCAGGCAAGTCGACAATCGCCGCGCCTTCCATGACGTGGGCCCCCAGTTTTTCAAGTAGTTTTTTACCCGCCATCATGGTGCCGCCAGTGGCGATCAGGTCGTCAATCAAGAGCACCCGCTGGCCTGGCTGCACGGCATCGGTGTGCAACTCGACGGTGGCGCTGCCATATTCCAGTTCGTACGTTTCTTCCACCGTAGTGAAGGGTAGCTTGCCTTTTTTGCGGATGGGCACGAATCCAACGTTCAGTTCGTAGGCCACCACTGCGCCCAAAATAAACCCCCGCGCATCCAGCCCTGCCACTACGTCGGGGCGCATGTGCGGGTCCATATAGCGGTGCACAAAGGCATCGATCAGCACCCGAAACACCTTGGCGTCTTGCAGCAGCGGCGTAATGTCGCGAAACTGTACGCCCGGTGCCGGCCAGTCTGGCACGGTGCGGATGTGATTGCGCAGGTAGTGGTTGATGCTGAGGTTTTGCATGGTGATGGTCAGGAAGTGTTGCTAGCCTTTTAGCAGTTTTTGCTCCGCCAGGGCCAGGGGCTCCGACTGGCCCGAGAGCACCAGGGTGTCGCCCCCTTCGAGCCGGGTGTCGTCCAGCGCTTCGATGGACTTGCCACCATGGCGCTTGAGGCTCACCACACGTACGCCCAGTGCCAGTAGGGCGAAATCTCCCAGCGGTTTGCCCGCGCCTTTGGCACCGATAGGCAGCGTGACGGTGGACAGGCGTTCATGCTGCAACTCGTCCACCGAGTCATCGTCGGCCCCCCGGAAGAAGCCGCGCAGCAAGCTGTAGCGGGCGTCGCGCTGGTCTTGCACGATGCGGATCACCCTGCGCATCGGCACGCCCACCAACGCCAGTGCGTGGCTGGCCAGCATGAGTGAGCCCTCCAGCGCTTCGGGCACCACTTCGGTGGCACCTGCTGCCTGTAGTTTTTCCAGATTGTGGTCGTCTTGCGTGCGCACAATCACCGGCACCTGCGGGGCATGTGCCTGGGTGTGGGCAAGTACCTTGAGCGCGCCCCCTTCATCCAGGTAAGTGATCACCACCGCACTGGCGCGCGCCAGGCCCGCCGCCATCAGCGCCTGCAGTCGTGCGGCGTCGCCAAACACCACGGAATCGCCCGCCGCTGCCGCTTGGCGCACCCGGTCGGGGTCCAGGTCCAGCGCCATGTAGGGAATGCCTTCTTGCTCGAGCATGCGCGCCAGATTTTGTCCACAGCGACCATAGCCACAAATGATGACGTGGCGGTTGGCATTGATGGATTTGCGCGCAATGCTGGTCATCTGCAAGGACTGTTGCAACCACTCATTGGCAACGAGTTTCATCACAATGCGGTTGCTGTACATCACGATAAACGGTGTGGCCAACATCGACAGCACCATGGCCGCCAGAATCGGGTTGAGCAGGGCCGGTGGTATCAACGCGCTTTGTTGCGCCAGTGTGAGCAGCACAAAGCCGAATTCACCGGCTTGCGCCAGGTACAGCCCCGTGCGCAGCGCGACACCGGCGCTGGCCCCCAGCACGCGTGCCAATGCCATCACCAGCGCAGCTTTCAGCAACGTGGGCGCTACCAGCAACAACAGCACCAAGGGCCACCGCTCCAGCACCAACCGCCAGTCCAGCAGCATGCCGATGCTGATGAAAAACAAACCCAACAGCACGTCGTGGAAGGGGCGAATGTCGGTTTCGACTTGGTGCTTGAATTCGGTTTCGGAGATCAGCATGCCGGCGATGAACGCACCCAACGCCAGGCTCAAACCCGCCAGCTCGGTGAGCCACGCCAGCCCCAACGTGATGAACAGCAGGTTCAGAATAAACAGCTCTTCGCTTTTGCGCCGGGCCACCAGTGTGAGCCAGCGGCGCATGACGTGTTGCCCACCCACCAGTAGCACCGTTACCAGTACCGTGGCTTTGATGGCCGCTACGCCCAGCGCATGGAACAGGTTTTCGCCCGACGCGCCCAGCGCTGGAATCAGCACCAGCAAAGGCACCACGGCCAAATCTTGAAACAACAACACGCCCATGACTCGTTTGCCGTGCTCGGATTCCAGCTCGATGCGCTCCACCATCAGCTTGACCACAATGGCGGTGCTGCTCATGGCTACTGCACACGAAAGGGCCAACGCCGTTTGCCATTCCATGCCCCAGAAGCCGGGCAACACCCAGGCCAACCCAATCGAGAGCGCAGTGGCCCCCAACATGGTGGCCGCCACCTGCGCCAGACCCAGACCAAACACATGCGTGCGCATGGCCCGCAGCTTGGGCAGGTTGAACTCCAGCCCGATGACAAACATCAGAAACACCACGCCAAATTCGCCCAGGTGACGCACACCATCGGCGTTTTGCGACAGCGCCAGCGCGTTGGGCCCGATGACCACGCCCACAGCCAGGTAGCCCAGCATGGGCGGCAGTTTGAAAGAGCGACACACCACAACGCCCAGCACTGCGGCCAGCAGATACAGGAGGGTGATTTCGAGTGCGCTCATGGCTACATCCTAGCAACAAGCACAGCTGCCCGAATGCCCTCTTAAAATGAAGCATGACTGAACACGCAGCCCACACCGCGCAAGCCCTGGCACAACGCGCCATTGCGCTAGCCCACGAGACCTTTGATATTGAAGCGGCCGCGGTGCTGGGCCTCAAAAGCCGCACCGGCGAAGCCTTTGCCAAAGCGGTGGCCCTGGTGCTGTCGATTCGTGGACGTGTGGTGGTGATGGGCATGGGCAAAAGCGGGCACATTGGCCGCAAGATTGCCGCCACGCTGGCCTCTACGGGCACACCGGCCATGTTTGTGCACCCGGCCGAAGCCAGCCATGGTGACCTCGGCATGATCACCCCGCTGGACCTGGTGCTGGCTATTTCCAACAGCGGCGAGTCGCAGGAGATGGCAGCCATTCTGCCCGTGCTCAAACGGCTGGGCACGCCCTTCATCGCCATGACCGGCAATGCCAGTTCCACCATGGCCAAGCACGCCGACCTGTGGCTCGATACCGCCGTGGCCAAGGAAGCCTGCCCGCTGAATCTGGCACCCACCGCCAGCACCACCGCGCAGCTGGCCCTGGGTGACGCGCTGGCGGTGGCGCTGCTCGACGCGCGTGGCTTCCGGGCCGAGGACTTTGCACGCTCGCACCCCGGTGGCGCTTTGGGGCGCAAACTGCTGACGCATGTGAGCGACGTTATGCGCAGCGGTGACGATATTCCCAAGGTGGCTCCCGACGCCAGCTTTAGCGCCCTCATGCGTGAAATGAGTGCCAAGGGATTAGGCGCGGCGGCCGTGGTCGATGCGGATGACCA
>JBEEJM010000303.1:0-21420 GCA_041169205.1 Pseudomonadota bacterium
ACCGGCCAGCCGCTGGACCGCATCGCCAAAGATACAGAGCGCGACTACTACATGACCGCTGACGAGGCCAAAGAATACGGTTTGGTCGATCAGGTGATCTCCAAACGCCCTTGATTTGACGCGGTTGTAAGCCGCTTCTTCCGACGGTGCCGCTGCGAAAGGGCACCGTTTTTATTTGGTTATCATTGCGCAACATCAGCGAAAAGGCATTCTCTACATGGCCGAGAAAAAAGGCGCTTCCAGCGAAAAAACACTGTATTGCTCTTTTTGCGGCAAAAGCCAGCATGAAGTCAAGAAACTGATCGCTGGCCCATCGGTGTTTGTGTGCGATGAGTGCATTGACCTGTGCAACGAAATCATCCGTGACGAACTCCCTGCCACGACAGAAGGCAAGGACGCCCGTGGCGACCTGCCAACCCCGGCAGAAATCAAAGGCAACCTCGACAACTATGTGATTGGGCAAGAGCCCGCCAAGCGCACGCTGGCGGTGGCTGTGTACAACCACTACAAGCGCCTTCGCCACAAAGAAAAAGCGAAAAAAGACGATGTGGAACTGGCCAAGAGCAACATCCTGCTGATTGGCCCCACCGGCTCCGGCAAGACGCTGCTGGCCCAGACCTTGGCGCGCATGCTCGACGTGCCGTTTGTGATGGCCGATGCCACGACATTGACCGAAGCCGGTTATGTCGGCGAGGACGTCGAAAACATTGTGCTCAAACTGCTGCAAAGCTGCAATTACGAAGTCGAGCGTGCCCAGCGAGGCATTGTTTACATCGACGAAATTGACAAGATTTCCCGCAAGTCTGACAACCCCTCCATCACCCGTGATGTGTCAGGTGAAGGCGTGCAGCAAGCGTTATTGAAGCTGATTGAAGGCACGATGGCCAGCGTGCCGCCCCAGGGTGGGCGCAAGCATCCGAACCAAGACTTTGTGCAGATCGACACGACCAACATTCTGTTTATCTGTGGCGGTGCGTTTTCGGGCCTTGAAAAAGTCATTGAAAACCGCACCCAGTCATCAGGCATTGGCTTTGGGGCCTCCGTCAAGAGCAAGCAGCAGCGCAGCCTCACTGAGGTGTTCAAAGATGTTGAGCCGGAAGATCTGATCAAGTTTGGTTTGATTCCTGAACTGGTGGGTCGTATGCCGGTGGTGGCAACGCTAGCGGAGTTGACCGAAGACGCGTTGGTGCAGATCTTGACGGAACCGAAAAACGCTTTGGTCAAGCAATATGCGAAGTTGCTGGCGATGGAAGGCGCGGAGCTTGAAATTCGTCCGTCGGCACTCAAAGCCATTGCCAAGCGTGCCTTGGCGCGAAAAACAGGCGCACGCGGTCTGCGCTCTATCTTGGAGCAGTCGTTGATCGACACCATGTACGAACTGCCCAACGTCGCCAACGTCGAAAAAGTGGTGGTGGATGAGTCCACCATTGAAGAAAATAAGCCGCCGCTGCTCGTCTATCGCGAAGCGGCCAAGAAGGCCTGAACAAGACCTGCCCAAACTTCCGATATGCGGGGCTTTGGGCTGGTTTAACTGCAATTTTCCTGAGGTATCCGGTTCGATAATCCACTGGAGCTTGAATTTCAAGTTTCGCGGACCATATTCAACAGGTAACAAAAAGGTTCCCCATGTCTGGCCACACACCCCTGCCTGCTACCCCCATTGAACTGCCTCTGTTGCCTTTGCGTGACGTGGTGGTGTTTCCCCATATGGTTATCCCGCTGTTTGTCGGGCGTCCTAAAAGTATCAAAGCGCTAGAAGCCGCCATGGAATCGGAGCGGCGCATTATGCTGGTGGCCCAAAAGGCCGCGGCCAAAGACGACCCGCAAGTGTCAGATATGTTTGACGTCGGCTGCGTGTCTACTATTTTGCAGATGCTTAAGCTGCCTGACGGTACCGTTAAGGTGCTGGTAGAAGGGCATCAGCGTGCGACGGTCAACAAGATCGAAGAGGGCGAGTCCCACTTTACGGCCGATGTCACCCCCATTGAAGCGGTGGCGGACGAAGTCGAAAAAGGCAAAGGCAAGGCCAGTGAGGTCGAGGCATTGCGCCGCGCCGTCATGCAGCAGTTCGACCAGTACGTCAAACTGAACAAAAAAATCCCACCGGAGATTCTCACTTCCATTTCTAGCATCGACGATGCAGGCCGTTTGGCAGACACCATCGCGGCGCACTTGCCGCTCAAGCTGGATGCCAAGCAGGCGGTGCTGAGTTTGTCGGGCGTGAAAGACCGCTTGGAAAACCTGTTTGAGCAAATCGAACGTGAAGTTGACATTCTCAATGTGGACAAAAAAATCCGTGGGCGCGTCAAGCGCCAGATGGAAAAGAACCAGCGCGACTTTTATCTGAACGAGCAGGTCAAGGCCATCCAGAAAGAACTGGGCGAAGGCGAAGACGGCGCGGACATTGAAGAGATCGAGAAAAAGATCAAAGCGGCCAAGATGCCCAAAGAGGCACTTAAAAAGGCCGAAGCCGAGTTCAAGAAACTCAAGCTCATGTCGCCCATGTCCGCCGAGGCGACCGTGGTGCGCACCTACATTGATGTGCTGACGGGCTTACCCTGGACAACCAAAACCAAGATTAAACACAACCTGGCCAATGCCGAAGAGGTGTTGAACCAAGACCATTACGGTCTGGACAAGGTGAAAGACCGCATTTTGGAATATCTCGCGGTGCAACAGCGCGTAGACAAAGTCAAGGCACCTATTTTGTGTCTCGTGGGCCCTCCCGGTGTGGGTAAAACGTCACTGGGCCAAAGCATTGCCAAAGCCACGGGGCGCAAGTACGTGCGTATGGCCTTGGGCGGTATGCGCGACGAGGCCGAAATCCGTGGTCACCGCCGTACCTACATTGGCGCCATGCCTGGCAAAGTGCTGCAAAGCCTTGCCAAAGTAGGCACACGCAATCCACTGTTCCTGCTGGATGAAATTGACAAGCTGGGCACAGATTTTCGTGGCGACCCAAGTAGCGCCTTGCTCGAAGTACTAGACCCGGAACAAAATCACAAGTTCGGTGACCACTACGTTGAAGTGGACTACGACTTGAGCGATGTGATGTTTGTCGCTACCAGCAATTCGATGAACATTCCGCCAGCGCTGCTGGATCGGATGGAAGTGATTCGACTCTCGGGCTATACGGAAGACGAAAAGACCAATATCGCCATCACCTACTTGCTGCCCAAGCAAATGAAGAACAACGGCGTGAAAGATGCAGAGTTGTCTATCGCTGAAGACGCCGTGCGCGATATCGTGCGCTACTACACCCGCGAAGCGGGTGTGCGTTCACTGGAACGAGAACTCTCCAAAATTTGTCGCAAGGTGGTCAAAGGCCTGTTGCTTAAAAAGATGGAAGCACAAGTCAAGGTGACTGCGGACAATCTCAACGATTTTCTGGGCGTGCGCAAATATACCTATGGTCGTGCCGAGGAGCAAAACCAGGTGGGTCAAGTGGTTGGTCTGGCCTGGACCGAGGTCGGTGGCGATCTCTTGACCATTGAAGCGGCGATCACACCGGGTAAGGGCGTGATTACGCGCACCGGGTCACTGGGCGACGTGATGAAAGAGTCGGTCGAGGCGGCACGTACCGTGGTGCGCAGCCGGTCACGCCGACTCGGAATCAAAGATGAAATTTTTGAGAAAAAAGACATCCACATCCACGTGCCAGATGGCGCAACACCCAAAGATGGCCCAAGCGCGGGCGCAGCCATGGCAACGGCTTTTGTCTCAGCGCTCACGGGTATTGCGGTGCGCGGCGATGTCGCAATGACTGGTGAAATCACCTTGCGGGGCGAGATTACTGAAATCGGAGGCTTGAAAGAAAAGTTGCTGGCGGCCTTGCGTGGCGGCATTAAGACAGTGCTGATCCCGGAAGCCAACGCGAAAGACCTGCAAGACATCCCGGAGAACGTCAAAAACGGGTTGGAAATTGTGCCGGTTCGATGGATCGACAAAGTGCTTGAGCTGGCGTTGGTGACGCTGCCTGTACCGCTGCCAGACGAAGAGGTCGTTGCCACAGTCCCCGCTCCAGCGGTGGCTGATCCCGTTGCGGGCGCATTGCAGGGCTCCGTTAAGCACTAAGAAGGTTGCAAAGTTTTCTGCTTTTTGCGAAGTCTAAAAAACTACGCTATAATTTGAGGCTAGAAACGCGGGAATAGCTCAGTTGGTAGAGCGATACCTTGCCAAGGTATAGGTCGAGAGTTCGAATCTCTTTTCCCGCTCCAAATTCAAAAAAGGGAAGCTAATTGCTTCCCTTTTTCGTTAGTAAGAGTTTAAGCAGTGGCGCGATAGCAAAGCGGTTATGCCCCGGATTGCAAATCCGGTTAGTCCAGTTCGACTCTGGATCGCGCCTCCAAAATTTCTGTCACTGAATGCCTCGTTAACGTTCGTTGACGGGGCATTTTTGTTCGACAATAGCTTGCAGTGCCCGAGTGGTGAAATAGGTAGACACATCGGACTTAAAATCCGCCGCTTCGTGAATAACGGGCGTACCGGTTCGATTCCGGTCTCGGGCACCATCGGAAATTCATATGAAAAGCTATAACGCACCCTTTGAAATTCACGTCCACGGACAAGTGCCATTGCGTTCTGATGTCGCTTTTGCGCAGGTGCAAGACGCCCTCAAACCCATGTGGAAATATGCAGGTGCACGGTCGCTTGCAGATGGCGCAGGCAGTTCCTACGAAGATGAGCCAGGTATCAAATTCGACGCCGAGGAACACGTACTTCAAATGTGCTGGACGGTGCCGGGTGACGAAGATTTTCGTCAAACTCTGGACGAAGTCTGTATGAATCTCAACGAGATTGCGGACGTCGGTGCCGCCATCGAAGTTACTTTCTACGACGCTGATTTTGACGAAGAGGATGGTCCCTCCGAGGGCGAGTCGCGTGATGATTTTGTGATGCTGTTTGTCGGTCCCAATCCGGCCGCCATCATGCAGGTGCAACGAGATTTGTTGGTGCAGGATGTGGTGAACATGATGGAGCGCCATTTTGATGGTGCTGAACTCGGCGGGGTGGTCGCCGAGATTGACAAACTATTTTCCAACCGGTTTGACGAATTGGTGAATTCGCTGGAGCTTGGCAAACCCCCACGGGGCTCGGGTGGCGGCCATGGGGGAGGGCACGGTGGAGGGCGCAAGCCCCGGCATCTTCATTGATCTTGTCTTCGCATGCTCAAAAAAATCAGTGTTGACCAACTTGTGGTGGGCATGCACCTCAAAGAGTTTTGTGGCTCTTGGATGGAGCACCCATTTTGGCGAACTGGTTTTGTGATCACTGACCCAAAAGACATTGAGAGCATTCTTTCCAGTAGCATCAAAGAAGTATGGATTGATTGCGACAAAGGGTTGGATGTAGCCCAAGGGCAAATGGCGGTTTCTGAAGCGCAATCTGAAGCCCAGGTAGATGCAGAACTTCAGCAAGCGGCCAATTCGCGGCGAACTGTTGCGCCCGTGTCTACCGCCCTAGAGATTGAGCGTGCTGCCAATATTTGCCTGCAATCCAAGCAGGCGGTGATTTCCATGTTTCAGGAAGCGCGCATGGGACGTGCCATTGACGTCGGTGGTGCGCAACTCATGGTGGAAGAAATCACCGATTCTGTGACCCGCAATCCCGGGGCGCTCATTAGCTTAGCGCGATTGAAGACGGTGGACGACTACACCTATATGCACTCGGTTGCGGTGTGCGCCATGATGGTGGCGCTTGCAAAGCAATTGGGGCTTGACGAACAGACCACGCGCACGGCAGGTCTGGCAGGTCTGATGCACGATCTGGGCAAGGCGATGATGCCGATGGAAGTTTTGAATAAGCCTGGAAAGCTAACTGCCGCCGAGTTCGCCATCATCAAGACCCATCCTGTGGAGGGCCACCGGGCGTTACTCACAGGGGCCAACGTTGATCCGATGGTGTTGGATGTCTGTTTGCATCACCATGAAAAAACGGATGGCTCAGGGTATCCGAAGGGCTTGAAGAGCGATGAGATCAGTCTTTTTGCCAAGATGGGCGCAGTGTGTGACGTGTATGACGCTATCACCTCCAACCGCCCCTACAAATCCGGTTGGGACCCTGCAGAGTCGCTGCGCAAGATGGCCGAGTGGGCCAATGGTCATTTCGATCCCAAGGTATTTCAGGCGTTTGTGAAAAGCCTGGGGATCTATCCCATTGGCTCCCTGGTGCAACTGAGCTCTGGGCGCTTGGGGGTCGTGGTGGACCAGACCGGTCAGTCCCTGACTAAGCCGTCTGTCAAAGTGTTTTTTTCCACTAAATCCAATATGCGGATCATGCCGGAGGTGGTGGATCTGTCGCGGCCTGGGATCCTTGAGAAGATCGTCAGCCGCGAGGATCCCGCCAAATGGCGGTTCGCGGACTTGAACGAACTTTGGTCGGGTATCCCGACGGCAACACGTTGATCAGCAGCCGCGAGTGACCGGCATTTCTACGGGCCTAGGGCTCGGGCTGTACTTACCCAATTCCAGCTTGGCAATAGCATTGCGGTGCACTTCGTCCGGGCCATCCGCAAAGCGCAGGGTGCGCGCGCTGGTGTAGGCATAGGCCAACGGAAAATCGTCGCACATCCCGGCACCACCATGCACCTGTATGGCCCAGTCGATGACATCGCAGGCCATTTGTGGCGCTACCACCTTGATCATGGCGATCTCATTTTTGGCGAACTTGTTGCCGCCCATGTCCATCATCCACGCGGCTTTGAGCGTGAGCAAGCGGGCCATGTCAATTTTGCAACGTGATTCGGCAATACGCTCTTGCGTCACGGTCTGCGCTGCAATGGGTTTGCCAAACGCTACACGGTTCGAAGCGCGTTTACACATCAACTCCAGCGCGCGCTCGGCCAAGCCAATTAAACGCATGCAGTGGTGAATGCGCCCAGGGCCAAGGCGACCTTGAGCGATCTCGAACCCACGGCCTTCACCCAGCAAGATGTTGCCGACGGGTACGCGGACATTCTCAAACAGTACTTCCATGTGGCCGTGGGGCGCATCGTCGTAGCCAAAAACGTTGAGTGGACGAACCACTTTCAGTCCGGGGGTGTCCGCTGGCACCAACACCATGCTTTGCTGTGAATGGCGTGGCGCTTCGGGGTCGGTCTTTCCCATGGTGATGTAGATGGCGCAACGTGGGTCGCCGGCACCGGAGGTCCACCATTTTCGGCCGTTGATTACATAGTCGTCCCCCTGGCGTTCAATGCGGGTGGCGATGTTGGTGGCGTCGCTGGAGGCCACCTCCGGCTCGGTCATCGCGAAGGCTGAACGAATCTTGCCTTCCAACAGCGGCTTGAGCCAGCGTGCCTTGTTTTCGTCAGAGCCGTAGCGAGCAATGGTTTCCATATTGCCGGTGTCGGGTGCGGAGCAGTTGAACACTTCGCTGGACCACATCACGCGCCCCATGATTTCTGCCAGAGGGGCGTATTCTTGGTTGGTTAAACCCGCACCGTGGTAGCCCGAGGCCTCGGCACTGTCCACTGGCAAGAACAGATTCCAAAGCCCTGCACCTTGCGCTTTAATTTTGAGGTTTTCAATGGTTTGCAAAGGTGTCCACCGCTTTCCCGCTGCGGTGTTGGCAGCTATTTCTGCGTGGTAGGCACCGTCCGCCGGGTAGACATGGTCGTCCATGAACTTTTGCAGGCGTGCCTGCAGTTCCTTGGTCTTGGGGGAATAGTCAAAGTCCATGGGATCTCCGTTGGGGTAGTGCGTTGAGGGGTTCGGAACCGGTCAGGCTTTGAGCGCAAAGCTCCAAGCCATTTGGGCAAGTGGTTTTGCGCCTGCTGCTGAGCTGACGGCCTGCGCGCTGGACGCTGTGCCAGCTTCCACACGCTTGGCAATGCCTTGCAGGATGGCTGCGATACGAAACATGTTGTAGGCCATGTAAAAGTTCCAGTCGGCTTTGAGCTGCTGTGGTTCGGCCAGTCCGGTGCGGTCGCAGTACATGCGGATGTATTCGTCTTCTTGCGGGATGCCCAGCGCGGCAAAATCCAGCCCACCAATGCCCCGGAAAGCACCCGGAGGAATGTGCCAGGCCATGCAGTGGTAGCTGAAGTCCGCCAACGGATGGCCCAGTGTGGAGAGTTCCCAGTCCAGTACGGCGATCACCTTGGGCTGCTCTGCATCAAACATGAGGTTGTCCAGGCGATAGTCGCCATGAACAATGCTCACCATGCTGGCATCCTGTGCCATGCTGGGAATGTTTTTGGGTAGCCATTCCATCAACCTGTCCATTTCAGGAATGGGTTGCGTGATGGATGCAACGTACTGCTTGCTCCAGCGCCCTATCTGGCGCTCAAAATAGTTGCCCGGTTTGCCGTAACTGGTGAGTCCGCGCTCGGCAAACTTGACGGTATGCAAAGCGGCGATGACACGGTTCATTTCGTTGTAGATGGCACCCCGTTGCGATGTGTCCATGCCGGGCAAGGCCTGGTCCCACAGAATACGCCCTTGCTTGAACTCCATGATGTAGAAGGCCCGGCCAATGATGGACTCGTCTTCGCACAGGCAATGCATTTGCGGTACCGGCACATCGGTGCCTGCAAGTCCTTGCATCACGGCAAACTCGCGCTCCACGGCATGGGCCGATGGCAGCAGCTTGGCCACTGGCCCGGGTTTGGCACGCATCACATAGCTTTGGCCAGGCGTGAGCAGTTTATAGGTCGGGTTAGACTGTCCACCCTTGAACATCTCCACTGTCAAGGGCCCCTTAAAACCAGTTAAGTTTTTTTCAAGCCATTCCGTCAAGGCCGGTACGCTAAATGCGTGCTTTTCGGAGACCGCAGCGGTACCCACAAAGTGGTCAAAGTTGCTCATGGGCTGGCAAACGGTAGGTAAGGGTTGGGTGTTCAGTCATCAGAATCGATGATGCGCATCAGGGCAGGGCGATCGCGAATGACAAGTCCACCTGGTTCGATACGAATGGCGTTTTCCCGTTCCATGGACTTGAGCTCCTGGTTGACGCGCTGGCGTGATGCCCCCAGCAATTGGGCCAACTCCTCTTGCGCCAACTGCAGGCCAATACGCACTTCGCTGCCGTCGCTCAAGCTGGGCACACCGTAGCTGCGTGCCAGGTGCAGCAGCTGTTTGGCCAGGCGTGCGCGCAGGGGCAATGTGTTGAGGTCTTCCACCAAGCCGTAGAGCTGACGAATGCGGCGGGCGTGCAACCGCAGCAGTGCTTCGTACAGTTCCACATGGATGGCTAGTATTTTGCGAAAGTCTGCTTTGGCCACGCACAAAATGGTGCTGCTGCCGTGGGCATAAGCATCGTGCGTGCGCCGGTCCCCGTCGAAGATGGACACATCACCGAACCAGATGCCGGGTTCTACATAGGTGAGGGTGATTTGCTTGCCCGAGATGGACGTAGAGCTGACGCGGATGGCACCCTTGGCGCAGGCAATCCATTCTTCTGGCGGTTCGCCTCGGGCCGTGATCAGGTCGCCATCTTTGTAGCGTTTGACGTAAGCACATCGGAGAATGTCGTGCTTTAGCGAGGGGGACAAGGTCGAAAACCAGCGACCCGCATTGATCGCTGCACGCTCTTCGATGGTAAGAATTGGTTCGTCCATAAGCTGTCATTGTCGCCCCGAAGACCGAAACCCACGCAGGCATTTGTCACCTGCGTGTCTTGCGCACCTATCTACTCTTCGACGTGCAGCAGGCTCAAACCAATTGCACCACGTCGGCGCAACCAGGGGCTGGGGCGGTAGCGCTGGTCGCCGTAGACGGTTTGCATATTGAACAGCACCTCCAGCACATTGGTTGGCCCATACAGGTTGCCCATGGCCAGTGGGCCCTGCGGATAACCTAAACCCAGTGTGACGGCAGTTTCCAGATCGGACGGCGAGCACACGCCCTGTTGGCAGATGTCACTGGCAATGTTGACGATGTGTGCAACTACCCGTTGGGTGACAAAACCACCGCTGTCGCGAATCACGCTGACCGCTTTTCCATCGCGGGCGAACAATGCATGGGCTGCGTCACGCATATCGGTGCGGGTGGCGGGGTTGGTCGCCAGTACACGCCGCTTGGTGGTCGCGTCATCGACCAGCATGTCGATGCCGACGGTGCGGGCCGGGTCGAGTCGCTCGACCACGGCGACTGTCGTGACATCGAATCCCAATGGGGCGACCAGTGTCAACGCGTGCAGGGAAGGTGATTGCCCTGTTTCAATTTTTGCCCCCAGCTTTTTGAGTAGCAATAGCAGTTCGGCGCGGCGTGCAGCGCGTGGCGACAACCAGACCGAGGGCATTTCATCGACCACAGGTACGGCCGGTTCTGGGGCAATTTGGGCGACGCCTTGCGCGTATTTGTAGAAGCCTTCGCCTGTCTTGCGTCCCAACAGGCCCCCTGCAAGCCTCTGCGTGGTGATCACGTTGGGGCGGTAGCGGGATTCCTCAAAGTACTGGTGGTAAATGGATTCCATGACTGGGTGGGAAACATCCAGTCCGGTGAGGTCCATCAATTCAAAAGGCCCCAGCTTAAAGCCTGCTTGGTCACGCAGAATGCGGTCAATGGTGGCGAAATCAGCAACGCCTTCGGAGACGATGCGCAGCGCTTCTGTGCCATAACCGCGCCCCGCGTGGTTGACGATGAAGCCTGGGGTGTCCTGCGCTATCACCGGTGTATGCCCCATGGCCTTGGCGTAGGTGGTAAGGCCTTGCACCACCGAGGCATCGGTGCGCAATCCGGCAATCACCTCCACGACTTTCATCAAGGGAACCGGGTTGAAAAAGTGAAACCCCGCCACGCGCTGGGGGCGCTGCAGGCCTGCTGCGATGGCCGTAATGGACAGCGAAGAGGTATTGCTGGCCAGCACGCACGTGGGTTGCACAATGGTTTCGAGTTCCTTGAA
This sequence comes from Pseudomonadota bacterium, assembly GCA_041169205.1. Classification (GTDB taxonomy): domain Bacteria; phylum Pseudomonadota; class Gammaproteobacteria; order Burkholderiales; family Burkholderiaceae_C; genus Allorhodoferax. The sequence goes on from JBEEJM010000303.1 coordinate 10,846, forward strand.
CAAGCCGGTTTTGACCTCCAGACGCTCCACAATGGCTTCTACGATCAGGTCGCAGGTGGCCAGTTGTTGCAGCGTGGGGGCAATCACGATGGCGTCGGCGTAGGCCTTGGCGTCCTCGTCGGCAATGCGCTGCTTTTCGACCAGACGCGCCCATTGCGCAATGAGGTGATCTTTGGCGGCCTGGGCGGCTAGCCCACTGGTGTCATACAAAGACACCTGGCTGCCAGCCTGGGCTGCGATTTGGGCAATGCCACGGCCCATGGCGCCTGTGCCGATGATTCCGACGTGTGTGTAAATGGGTTTCATGGCACGATTATCGCAAGCTCTGGGCTGTGCGAAAATCATTAACACTCATGATAAAAAAATGCTCTCTCGGAACTTTGGTGCTCGGAGGCGCCCTCATCGCCGCACACGTTGACGTGTCCGCGTTGACGCTCGGACGTGTCCGTGGAGCGGTACTGATTGGCCAGACTCTGGATGTGACGGTGCCCGTGCAAGTGGCGGCCGATGAGGATGTGGCACAAGCCTGCTTCGACGCCGATGTGTTTTATGGCGATAACCGGTTGGCATCCGATGGGGTGACTGTCAGCGTTACGCCCGCCGCCAATGCACAAACTGCTGTGGTGCGTGTTCGTGCATCGTCCAAGGTGGATGAACCGGTTGTCTCGGTGTACCTGAAGTCCACTTGTGGTCAAAAGACCTCGCGCCGGTATGTGCTGCTATCGGACCTTGCCAGCGAGTTGGTGCCGAACGTGGTCACCCCTGCGCTGGTTCCCTTCGCTTCCACGGCGCTGGCCGTTGCAACGCCTGAGGCATCTACACCCAAGAGCCCCACGGGCACCGTGGCCAAAGTTGCCAAAGCCGTTGCCGTCCTGCGCGTGGCCCCGCGCCAGAGTACCCATGCCAAAGCTGCAAGCGCAGAAATGCCGGGCAGTCGCAAGGCCCGGCTCAAGCTCGCGCCGCTGGACATGTCGCCCGAGCGCGACCCCGTGCTCAAGTCCAGCAGCGAGCTGATTTCCAGCCCCGTCGAAGATTTGCAAAAACGGGTTGAGGCGTTGGCCATGTGGCGTGCGCTCAATGCCAGTGCCCAGGACGTGCTGAGGGACGAGGCCCGGCTGCAGTCTATGGAGGGCGACCTCAAACACCTGGGTGACGTTACTTCCAAGAACCGACAGTCTTTGCAGGAAGTCACCAGTCGGTTGGAGCAAGCGGAATCGCAGCGGTACGCCAACCCATTGGTGTACGCGCTGGCCGTGGGCCTGATGGCCTGTCTGGCTGCCTTGGTTTTCCTGTGGCAGCGCTTGCGCAGCGCGGGTTCCCGTGACACACCGTGGTGGGGTGCCAGCCAGTCGAACGATGGCCAGTCGATGCTTCGGGAGGATCTGGCCGATGTGCAGGGCCCTGACGACCAGGCCGCAACGCAGGTGATGATTGTTGCAGCCAGTGACGCCGAGCCAGTTTTGGCCAGTCCCACTGCTGCCGCTGCTGCGCCTATACGCAATGAGCATGCGGTGGATATTGATATCGATCTAGAGTTGGGAGAGTCGTTGTTTGCGCCTTCGATTACGGCCATCACGCAGTTCAATGCGGGGATAACAACACCGGCTGCACCGTCGCCGAATTTTGTGCCGTCGCATTCGGGGGATTTTCAGCACAGCAACGCGATGAGTCCGCGTGCGATCAACACCAAGGAAATGCTGGATGTGCGGCAACAGGCCGACTTCTTTATGACCTTGGGTCAGTATGAAGACGCGATTGGCCTGCTCGAGAACAGTATTAAAGGCGCACCCGAGTCCAACCCGCTGGTGTATCTGGACTTGCTCAAGCTGCTGCATACCCTGAGCCGCAAAGCAGAATTTGACAAGTACCGCGACGAGTTCAACCACCTGTTTACCGGCCTGGTGCCGCCTTACGCTGGCTTCAATCGCATTGGTAACGGAATAGACACCTACCCAGACATTTGCGAACAAATTGCTGCGCTCTGGCCCAAGAACGACGCATTGCACTTTATTGAACACTGCCTGGTGCGTACGCCCGTCGATGCCACCGATCAGGGCTTTTCACTGGAGGCATTTCGCGAATTGCTGATGCTGCATGCGGTGGCCACACGGCTGAACTCCGATGCGGAAAGTGGCTTTGCCCCTTTCAGTGCACAGCGCAATAGTTCCCCAGGGGATGCCACATCGTCTTTTCCATCAGTACCCTTGGCCGATGGCATCGGGGCGGGAACTATGCTGGATGTCGACCTTTCAGACCACAGCGGCAATCTGATTGACTTCGATATTTCGCTGCCTGACCCCGCCGGGTCCGTTAAATCTTAGACGCTACTTGGTGTTGGCTTAGCGCCGCACCTGTAGCGCGCCAGGGTTGACGATATTGGTCGGCGTGCCTTTGATGTAATTGATGACGTTGTCAAAGGCCGCGCTGAAAAACATCTCGTAGTTGTGCTGCTCGACATACCCGATATGGGGTGTGCAAATGCAATTTTCCAGGCGCAACAGGGCGTGGCCTTGCAAAATGGGCTCGGTCTCGAAGACGTCTACGGCCGCCATTCCGGGGCGGCCCCGGTTCAGCCCGCCAATCAGCGCTTCGGACTCAATCAATTCAGCGCGTGAGGTGTTGACCAGCAACGAGGTGGTTTTCATCAGGGCCAAGTCGGCAGTGGTGATCAAGCCACGGGTGCTTTCGTTCAAACGCAGATGCAATGACAGGACGTCACTCTCGCTGAAAAATGCTTCACGCGTGGTCGCCGCGCTGTAACCGTCTTTTTGCGCCAAGTCGCGCGACGCCTCGCTGCCCCAGACCATGACCTGCATGCCAAAGGCTTTGCCGTAGCCGGCCACGATGCGCCCGATGCGCCCGTAGCCCCAAATGCCCAGCTTTTTGCCTTGCAGCACGCTGCCCACACCAAAGTTGGCAGGCATGGAGCCAGCTTTCAGCCCCGCTTGCTGCCAGGCACCGTGTTTGAGGTTGCCAATGTACTGAGGCAGGCGGCGCATGGCCGCCATCGTGAGCGCCCAGGTGAGTTCCGCCGGAGCGGTGGGCGAGCCTACGCCCTCGGATACGGCAATGCCACGCTCGGTGCAGGCCTGCACGTCGATATGCGGGCCTGCACGCCCGGTTTGGGCAATCAGCTTGAGCCGGGGGAGTTTTTCAATGAGTTGTCGGCTGATGGGGGTGCGTTCGCGGATCAACACAATGACGTCCGCATCTTTGAGCCGGACCGACAACTGGCCAATGCCTTTCACCGTGTTGGTGTACACCTTGGCCTGGTAGGCCTCGAGCTTGGACGCGCACTCCAGTTTACGCACGGCGTCCTGGTAATCATCAAGAATCACAATATTCATGGGTGCCATTGTGCCTTGACGCGGCTATGTCTCGCCCCGGCAACATCGGCCCATAGATGGCTCGACTGCCGACCAGGGTTTAGGTCAGTGCGGCCTCGCGTGCTGCCAACCGGTCGAGCTCAGCACAGACATCGGCCATGCGCCCCGAAATGACCATGCGCCCCACGCAGTTGCGGGTCTGCCCGGTCTCCACGACCCGGACCACCCGCAAGGGTTTTGCCTGGGTTTTTATGCAAAATTGGCCCGTAGCCCCCGTGGAATTTGCGCGAGCAGCTATGAATTTAGGAGCAACTCTGGTGGCGAAATGGGGTGCCACTGGGGAGCGTTGAAACTGCTTACCGAAAAATGCAAACAAACGTTCCTGGGCGATTAAAGCGATATTCATGGTGGTCTCCTACGGCGGGTTTACATGAGCATGGTGTTGCGGATCAGGCCAACGGCCAGGCCTTCAATTTCGAAAGGCTCACCGGGTTCCACCACGATGGTTTGGTAGTCTGGGTTTTCTGGATGCAGCTCGATCAGGTGCTTGTTGCGGCGAAACCGCTTGACGGTGACCTCATCACCCAGGCGGGCGACCACAATTTGGCCATTTTTAGCGTCTTTGGTGGATTGCACCGCCAACAGGTCGCCGTCCATGATGCCGGCGTCGCGCATAGACATGCCACGCACTTTGAGCAGGTAGTCGGGTTGACGCTGGAACAGGCTGTTCTCCACGTAATAGGTTTTGTCTACATGCTCCTGGGCCAAAATGGGCGAGCCAGCGGCTACGCGGCCAATCAGAGGCAAAGCCAGTTGGGCTAGCCCCGGCAGGGACAAGGAAAACTGCTTGCTGCGAGATTCGTTGATGGAGCGCAGTGCATCACTGCGCAGGCGAATGCCTCGCGAGGTGCCACTGACCAGTTCGATCACGCCTTTGCGGGCCAGGGCTTGCAAATGCTCTTCAGCGGCATTGGCCGATTTAAAGCCCAACTCGTTGGCGATTTCGGCACGTGTAGGCGGTGCGCCTGTACGCGAGATGGCGCTTTGAATCAGGTCCAGAATCTGCTGCTGGCGTGCTGTGAGTTTCGGGCTTTCAAGCATACTGGCTCCTTTGGGGCTAGGGTTGTACTGGCTGTGTGTCCATACACACTGTTTTCATATCCAGTAACTGTATTTTTAACCAGTTTTTAAAATTTGACAAGTAGAAAGTGTGATATGGGTAAAAAAATTGTCTTTTTGGGTATGGGCGGGACCATTGCAGGCAAGGCTGCCAACCCGGCGGATAACGTGGGCTACAAGGCCGCACAGGTCGGTGTAGCGGACTTGTTGAGCGCCGTACCTGCACTGGAAGCCAGCCTGGGTGCCATGACGGCAGTGGCGGAGCAGGTGGCACAGATCGACAGCAAGGACATGCACAGCGCCGCCTGGCGCATGTTGGCGTACCGTGCTGCGCACCATCTGGCGCAGCCCGATGTGGCGGGTGTTGTGGTAACCCACGGCACCGATACCCTGGAAGAAACCGCCTTCTTTTTGGCCCAGGTACTGCCGGAGGCATTGCGGGAGTCCAAGCCGGTGGTGTTGACCTGCGCCATGCGCCCGGCTAGCTCCCAAGCGCCCGATGGCCCGCAAAACATGGCGGACGCGACCGCGGTGGCGTGCACGCCCGGCGCACGCGGAGTGATGGCGGTGTGTGCGGGGGTGATTCACGATGCGGTCCACCTGCGCAAAGTGCACCCCTACCGGCTGGACCCCTTTGAGTCGGGCGAAGCCGGGCCGTTGGGCTTTGTTGAAGAAGGCCGGGTGCGCTTGTTGCATGGTTGGGCGCTGTCGCAACCCGCTGCAGCGACTCTGGAGGCATTGGCGCAGCCCGAATGGCCGCGCGTAGAGGTGGTGGCCAGCCATGCCGGGGCCAGTGGTGCTGGTGTACGCAGCATGGTGGCGCATCCGGGGGACGCGCTTGTGCGCGGGATTGTCGTAGCGGGTACCGGCAACGGCAGTCTGCACCAAGACCTCGAAGCGGCTCTGCTGGAGGTGCAAGCACAGGGTGTGCGTGTGCTGCGGGGAACCCGATGCGTAGAGGGACCGATTGTGGGCCATCCCCGTGGGGCAGGCACGGGCTTGCCAGTGACTTTGCTGGACCCCATCAAGGCCCGTATCGCGCTTATGTTGTCGTTACTCGCAACCGACGCCAACGCATAAAAAAGGGCCGCGAATACGGCCCTTGGTTTGGTTGCGCAGAAACCTTAGGCGGCCAGCGCCTCGAACACCCGCGCGGTGATGGCATCCACATTGCCCGTGCCGCTGATGGCGCGGTATTTGGGGGCTGCGGCAGCGTCTTTTTGGGCCCAGCTGGAGTAGTACTCCACCAGGGGCCGCGTTTGGGCGCTGTAGACGTCCAAACGCTTCTTGACGGTTTCTTCCTTGTCGTCTTCGCGCTGCACCAGAGGTTCACCGGTGACGTCATCCACGCCAGCCACTTTGGGTGGGTTGAACTTGACGTGGTAAGTGCGGCCCGACGCAGGGTGCGAACGGCGACCGCTCATGCGCTCAATGATGGCATCAAAGGGCACGTCAATCTCCAACACGTAGTCCAGCGGCACGCCAGCGGCCTTCATGGCGTCGGCTTGCGGGATGGTGCGTGGGAAACCGTCGAACAGGAATCCGTTGGCGCAGTCGGGCTGGGTCAGGCGTTCTTTCACCAAATTGATGATGAGTTCGTCGCTGACCAAACCGCCAGAGGCCATCACCGCATTGGCTTCCAGGCCCAGCGGCGTGCCGGCCTTGACCGCAGCGCGCAGCATGTCGCCCGTGGAAATTTGCGGAATGCCGTATTTTTGGCAAATGAACGTAGCTTGTGTGCCTTTGCCAGCGCCTGGTGCGCCCAACAGAATCAGTCTCATGGAGTTCCTCGGATAAAACTTGAACCGGGTGCTGCGTGGGGCGCACACAGTTGGTGCACTTTCCACGAGCGACTACTGTCCGAGAATATCACGGGCAGTCCGCACCCTAACTTACAAGTTCGCGTTGTTGGCAATAAACAAAGCCCGCACACGCGCCAGGTCTTCAGGGGTATCGACCCCAGCTCCCGGCGCTGTGTGGGTCACATGCACTGCAATGCGGTAGCCGTGCCACAGGGCCCGCAGTTGTTCCAGCGCTTCGGCCTGCTCGATGGGTGCCTGCTGCAATGTGGGGAAACGTCGTAAAAACCCGGCCCGGTAGGAATAAATCCCAATGTGGCGCAAGGGCGCAGGCTGGGGCAGGGCGGTGATGCCCTGGGCAAATCCGTCGCGCCACCAGGCAATAGGGGCGCGGCTGAAATACAGGGCCAGTCCGGCAGCATCGAGCACCACTTTGACGACATTGGGGTTTTTGAAATCCTCCACGCTATGGATCGGGTGGGCTGCCGTACCCATGGCAGCTTCGGGGTGTGCCAGCAACTGCTGTGCCACGGCTTCGACCAGCCCGGGGTCGATCAAGGGCTCGTCGCCTTGCACGTTGACCACGATGTCTTCGTCCGTCAAGCCCAGCAGGTCGCAGGCTTCGGCCAGGCGATCACTGCCGGAGGCATGGTCTTCGCGGGTCAATATCGCGCGGATGCCATGGTCTTGGCAGGCTTGCAGAATGGTGGCGTGGTCAGCGGCGACCACCACCTGGGTGCCGGTGGGCAGGCCCGCAATGACCCGTTGGGCCACGCGCACCACCATGGGTACGCCGGCAATGTCGGCCAGCGGCTTGTTTGGTAAGCGGGTAGACGCCAGCCGCGCAGGGATGAGAACCGTGTAAGCCATGGTGCGGGCTCAGAGACCGAGTTCGTCGTCGCTCAGCGTGCGCGCTTCGTTTTCCAGCAGGATGGGGATGCCGTCACGCACCGGGTACGCGAGCCGCGCGCTGCGGGAAATCAGCTCCTGCTTCTCGCGGTCAAATTCCAGGGGGCCCTTGGTGACGGGGCAAACGATCAGTTCAAGAAGTCTTGTGTCCATGCCCGGATGATAGCTGGCGATCAATGGCCGACCAAAAATCAGCGTCCATGGTTTGCACTAACGGTACCGCCAAAGCGTCGGGTACCTTCTGCCAGAGTTTGGCGGCGTCTTTTTCGGTACAAATCAGCTGGTAGCCCCCGTATTCATTGCGTGACCAGCTATTAAAATCATAGTGATCTGGGAGCACCAAGGTCTTGGCAAGCACCACACCTTGCTGCGTGAGCATGTCAAAAAATGCCTGCGGTTGCGCAATCGCCGCCAATGCCAAGATGGGCAAACCGTGGGGGGCCGCCAACGAGGTCAGCGCGACTTGCGAGCCATCGCTGCGCACCGCGTGGTCAGCCAAACGGCGCTGAGCGCGGTAGCCGGCAAACTGCGGTTGGCTGCCGGTGTGCAACACCAGCAGGCTTGCGTCGGCTTGGCCTGCTCGGGCCAGCGGTTGGCGTGGCCATACCTCTCGCAGGGGCCCAGCCGGTAGCAGCCAACCGTTTCCGCAGCCTCGGTCGTCAAACACGCACACTTCCAGGTCCCGGTACAGCCCGTAGTGCTGTAGGCCGTCATCACACACCACCACGGTGGTACGCGGGTGCGCGGCGATGAGCGCTTGCACTGCTCCGATCCGAGTTTGGGCCACGAACACGGGTGCGCCCGTGCTGCGCCGGATCAGCAAGGGCTCGTCGCCCGTGTCGGCTGGCAGCGCGTCGGGAAGCACTTCCAGCGTCTGGGCGCTGCGCCGCCCGTAGCCGCGTGACACTACGCCCACCGCATGGCCTTGCGCTTGCAAGTGCTTGACCAGCGCTATGACCGTGGGGGTTTTTCCGGCACCACCGACGATGACATTACCCACCACAATCACAGGGACTGGGGCACGCGCTATCCGCAGGATGCCGGTTTGGTAGAGGCTGCGGCGCAGGGCGCTGATGGAGCGGTACAGCCATGCAACGGGGCGCAGCAACCAGGCTGCAAACCCTCTTTGGGTCCAGATGCGTAGCAGTGCGCCCGCTAGCGAGGGCCGGGGAGAGGCCTCGCCCATGGGACTATTTGCCGCCCGCGTGCGCAGACGATTGCGTGGCAAAGGTGATGTGGTTCAGCCCCGCGCGGCGGGCCGCTTCCATGACGGTAATGACCGCCTGGTGCTTGGCGCTGGCGTCGGCGCTGATGATGATGACGCTGTCTTTGCCGGCCTTGGCGCCTTCTATCAACGCAGCCGTCACGCCTTCCAGGCTGCGCCCGGCTACGGCCACCCGGTTGACGCTGTAAGCGCCGTCGGCAGTCACGGTGACGATCACCTCTTTGGGGTAGTCACGTTGGGTATCGGTGTCGGCGACAGGCAGCTGGAGCTGCATCTCGGTAAATTTGCTGTAGGTGGTGGACAGCATCAGGAAAATCAGCACCACCAAGAGCACATCAATGAACGGGATCAGGTTGATCTCGGGTTCGTCTCTGGTGCGGGGGCGAAAGTTCATGGCGGTTTACTTGCGCAGCGATTTCAGGTGGCGCACCAAGTGCTCAGCTGCCAGTTCCAGCGTCAACAGATAGCCGTCCACGCGACCACGAAAATAGCGCCAGAAGATCAGCGACGGAATCGCCACGATCAGGCCAAACGCGGTGTTGTAGAGCGCAACCGAGATGCCGTGGGCCAGCTGGGCCGGGTTGCCACCGGTCGAGCTGCCGGGTGCCTGTGAGCCAAAAATATCAATCATGCCAACGACGGTGCCAAACAGGCCCATGAGCGGCGCAGCCGAGGCAATGGTGGCCAGGGCGCTGAGGTACTGCTCCAGCTTTTGGGTAACCATGCGGCCACTGCCTTCCAGGGTGGCGCGCAAATCATCTTCGCTGCAGCGGGGGTCGGCATTCACGGCGCGCAGGCCACTGGCCAGCACTTCGCCCAGGGCGGAGTTGCGCTCCAGTTGGGCGATCACGTCAGCTCCCGGAACGCCGGTGCGGATAACGCCCAGCACTTCTTCAAGCAAGCGGTTGGGTGCAACCTTGCTGGTTTTGAGGCTGATAAATCGCTCGATCACAATGGCCAAGGCCAGAATGGAGCTTGCAATCAGGGGCCAAATCGGCCAGCCAGCGGCTTGTATGATGGAAAACAAAGAGTGACTCCGTGCAAAGCAAATGCTGCGCAATTATGTCCCACTAATGTCGGGCACCCGGTGCCACACGGATGCACAGTTTGTGTGGATAACTTTGTGGAAATCTTGCCTCCAACACGGTGCCAAGCCGCGCCAGGCGGTGGTTTTGACAGAATGATGACAAATAAGGCAGTAAATAGTCCAATGAAATCAACGAACTTCTACCGCAGCCCGTGCGTTGCCGCAGGTTTATGGCACTGGAGTGCGGCCCGTGCTTGATGTGAATGACATCGCTGACGGCGGGCGTGTGTGGCGGGTCGGAGCCCTGTGCCGTGCCATTGCAGATGCTTTGGGCGCGCGGTTCAACCCGGTTGATGTCTCTGGCGAAATCAGTGGGTTCTCGCGTGCGACCAGTGGTCATTGCTACTTTGTGCTGAAGGACGAAAGCGGGCAGTTGCGCTGCGCCATGTTTCGCCGCGCGGCGGGCATGCTCAATTTCACGCCCAAAGACGGTGAACGGGTTGAAGTGCAGGGCCGATTGGGTGTGTACGAGCCGCGTGGCGAGTTGCAGTTGGTGGTGGAGAGCATGCGCCGTGCGGGGCAGGGCTCCTTGTTCGAGCAATTTTTGCTGCGCAAGGAAAAGCTGGAGCGCGAAGGGCTGTTTGATCCCGAGCGCAAGCGGTCCGTGTCCGCAGCACCCCGAGGTGTCGGCTTGGTAACCTCGCTGGGCGCAGCGGCCTTGCACGATGTGGTCACTGCTTTGCAGCGCCGGGTGCCGCATATTCCGGTGGTCCTGGCTCCGGCTTTGGTGCAAGGGGATAGCGCTCCCCGGGAACTGGTGCAAGCGCTTGAATCGCTGTATGCCCTAGTTAAGGATGCCGATGCCGCTGTGCACATCGACACCATCCTGCTGGTGCGGGGCGGGGGCTCCATGGAAGACCTTTGGGCGTTTAACGACGAATTGTTGGCTCGCACCATCGCCCGAAGTCCGGTGCCTGTGATTTGTGGGGTGGGGCACGAAACGGACTTCACCATTGCGGATTTTGTGGCCGACCTTCGGGCACCCACGCCCACCGCCGCAGCCGAATTGGTGGCGATGCCCACACAAGTTCGACTCGATGACCTGGACCGACTGGACGCGCGTTTGCAGCAGGCGCTGGAGCGGCGCACCCAGCGCGAGGCCCAAAGGCT
>JBEEJM010000304.1:0-2837 GCA_041169205.1 Pseudomonadota bacterium
CGCAGCCTGAATTTGTCGAATGCCGTCGCGGTCACCGTATTTGAAGCCTGGCGACAAAACCAATTCACTTAGGGGTACATGCGCACCAGCGATTCGGCCACGCACACGGGCTTGGGCGCGCCTTCGCGCTCCATAGTCACTTCCCAGGTCAATTGCAAACCGTTGTTGTCGATCGCATCGGCTTTTAGCAACGCCAGACGCGCGCGCAGGCGGCTATTGACAGGCACTGGCGCTACAAAGCGCACCTTGTTCAGCCCGTAGTTCACTCCCATGCGCACTGCCTCCACCTTGACCGCCTCCTCAAAAAAAGCAGACAGCAATGACAGCGTGAGAAAGCCGTGCGCAATCGTCACGCCAAACGGCCCGCTTTTGGCGCGCTCGGCATCCACGTGAATCCACTGGTGGTCGCCGGTAGCCTCGGCAAACTGGTTGATGCGTTCCTGGGTCACCAGGACCCAGTCACTCACCGTCACTTCTTGCCCCACCTGGGCGGCAAGCTCTTCAAGGGTTTTGAAAATTTTCATGCCGCCACTGTAGCCACCCGCTGGCGCACGCGCTGTCGATCGGGAGACACGCGCTGTCAGGGCGCATCCAGCCAATCGCAAATCGGTTTCCATTGCGCCAGGTCGCGCTCCACACGCCCAGGCGCCACATCAAACACCGTCAGCCCTCGGGCCGCCAGGTGAATGTAGTTTTGGGTATTGCGCAAAGTGCCCAGCACCGGCACGCCTAACGAATCCACAAACTCATGCAGCTTGTCGGCGGCAATGGTGCGGTCGTCCACGCGCATGCCCACAAGGCCAATTTGCGCCTTCATGGCACCGTGGTCGTTGGCCAAGTCGTCCAGAAACGCCTTGGTGGCAAAGATGTCAAACACGCTAGGCTGCAGCGGCACGATGATTTTGTCGGCCATTTTCATCACATCGCGAAAGCGCCAACCGGTCAGCCCCGCCGGGGTGTCCAGCACCACGTGGGTTGTGCCTTTGGGTGGTCGTGCCAGTAGATCGGGGCCCACATTCCAGGTCTGAATCGGCCGTGCCGCCGTGGGGCGCAAGCCCAACCACAGGCGTGACGACTGCTGGTGGTCCGCATCGCCCAGCATCACCGCATGGCCCTGCGCGGCGAAATAACCCGCCACCTGGGTGGCCATGGTGGACTTGCCCACGCCACCTTTGGGATTGGCAACAACGACAACTGGCATGGCTGACTCCTGTGGTGTGCAACTTGCGCTATGTTAGCGGTATGGAACACTCACCCGCCTGGCTGATTAACAGCTTTATTTACCTCAGCGCCGCCGTTATTGCCGTGCCTCTGTCCAAAGCCGTGGGCTTGGGCTCCATCATTGGCTACCTAGCCGCTGGCATTGCCATTGGCCCCTGGGGCTTGGGCCTGGTCACCAACGTAGAGGACATCTTGCACTTTGCCGAGTTTGGCGTAGTGCTCATGCTGTTTCTGGTGGGCCTGGAGTTGGAACCCAAACGGCTGTGGAGCTTGCGCCGCCCCATTTTTGGCTGGGGCAGCGCGCAGGTGCTGGGCTGCGCGGTCGTACTCGCGGCCGTGGGCATGGCCTGCGGGGTGGACTGGCGCACCAGCGTGGTGGCCGGCCTCGGGCTGGCCTTGTCCAGCACCGCTATTGCGTTGCAGGTACTGGGGGAGCGCAATCTGCTGCCCACCAGCAGCGGCCAATCGGCGTTTTCTATCCTGCTGTTTCAAGACGTGGCCGCCATTCCCATCCTGGCGTTGTTGCCTCTATTGGGTGCCGTTTATGCATCAAATGAGCCCGCAGCCCCCGTGAATGCTGCGCAAGAAGCTATGAAAGTAATAGCAGTTATTGCCAGCATCGTGCTCGGCGGTCGCTTGCTGTTGCGCCCCGTTTTCCGCTGGATAGCGCGCTCCAACACACCCGAAATTTTCACCGCCGCCGCGCTGCTGCTGGTGGTCGGCATTGCTGCGCTGATGCAGCTCGTGGGTCTGTCCATGGCGCTGGGTGCGTTTCTGGCGGGTGTGCTGCTGGCCGAGAGCGAATACCGCCGCGAATTAGAAACCGACATCGAGCCCTTCAAAGGCCTGCTGCTCGGGCTGTTCTTCATCGCGGTGGGCATGAGCATTGACTTTGGCGTGCTGCTGCAGTCGCCCGGGCTGATGGCAGCGGTGGTGGTGGGCTTTCTGGCCGTCAAAGGTGCGGTTATTTACGGCCTGGGGCGCATGATGAAGCTGCCTTTTCAGGAGCGCCCGGTGTTCACCCTGCTGCTGGCCCAGGGTGGCGAGTTTGCTTTTGTGGTGTTTCAGGCGGCGGCAGGCGCGCAGGTATTTCCGGCCCAAACGGCCTCGCTGCTGATTGGTGCGGTGGCCGTGTCCATGCTGGTGAGTCCGCTGATTTTGGTGGCCATCGACAAACTGCTTCTGCCACGCTACGCCCACTGCGGCGTGCCCGTGCTGGACGAAATCTCAGAGCAGCAAGAGGCCCCCATCATCATTGCCGGGTTCGGCCGCTACGGGCAAATCGTGGCCCGCTTGCTACTGGCCCACGGCATCCCCTGCACCGTGCTGGACCACGACGCCGAGATGATCGAAGCCGCGCGCAGCTTTGGCTACCGCGTGTTTTATGGCGACGCCTCGCGGCTGGACCTGCTGCGCACTGCTGGCGCTGCCAACGCCAAAATCTTGGTGCTGGCCGTGGATGGCGTGGACCAGTCGCTGGAGATTGTGGATTTGGCCAAAGCGCACTTTCCCCAGCTGCAAATTGTGGCCCGCGCACGCGACGTGACCCACTGGCACAAACTGCGCGACCGCGATGTGACGCTGGTGCAGCGCGAGCTGTTCGAGTCCAGCCTGCA
>JBEEJM010000305.1:0-5618 GCA_041169205.1 Pseudomonadota bacterium
CCGCGCCAGCGCGGCAGCAATGAGCCGTGGATGTTGAGGCAGCCATATTTAGACGGCGTGGGGGCCATATCCGCGAGCACCCATTGCGGCAGGATCAGCCCATAGGCGGCCACCACCATCACATCGGCGTGGGCGTCGGCAATCGCCTGGCGCGCCACCGCCGCGTCTTCGGGGTACTTGCCGTCCAGCCGCAAACTGCGGGGCTGCGCCACCGCAATACCATGCTCCACGGCAAATTGCTTCACAGCCGAGGCTTGCAACTTCATGCCACGCCCGGCAGGGCGGTCCGGCTGGGTAAGCACCAGGGCGATGGTGTGCCCCACAGCATGCAGCCGTTCCAACGCCACCCGCGCAAATTCCGGCGTGCCGGCAAAGATGACTCTCAAAGGCTGCACTTAGCGCGCATCCTCACGCTGGGCCTTGATCATTTTGGTTTTGATACGGTTGCGCTTGAGCGGCGACAGGTATTCCACAAACACCTTGCCGATCAGGTGGTCCATCTCATGTTGGACGCACACCGCCAGCAGCTCTTCGGCCTGCACGGTGCGGCTTTGGCCCGTTTCGTCCAGTGCAGTCACGTGCACCGCGTCAAAACGCTCCACGCCGTCGTAAATTCCGGGGACCGAGAGGCAACCCTCTTCGTTCAGGTGCTTGGTTGGGCTGGTCCAGACGATTTCGGGGTTGATGAGCACCAGCGGCTGGTCACGCTCCTCCGACACGTCGATGACGATCACGCGCTCATGCACATCAATCTGCGTGGCGGCCAAACCAATGCCTTTGGCGTCGTACATGGTCTCGAGCATGTCGTGCACCAGCGACTGGATACGGGCATCCACCACAGCGACCGGCTTGGCCACAGTGTGCAATTTGGGATCGGGATAGCAAAGAATTGGAAGTAATGCCATAGAACTGTCTTGAAAGATGTGGCTATTTTCGCCACTTTTCAGCACTCTGGTACAGGCTGTTACCCAAAAACGTTGCCGAATCAAGGGCTTGAGCGCAAAATCGCGCGTAAATTATCAAGTTATAGCAACCCACGGCACCCCCCGATATGACGACACACCTGATGGCTAAATCCCAATTGGCGCTGGCCGCGCTGGCCGGCCTGGCAAGTGCGCTGGTAGCAGCCCCCACGTGGGCACAGCAGTATCCGGTCACACCGACCCAGCGCGCAACCGCCACTGCAGTCGCCTCCAAAGGCATTCCTTTGAGCGAACTGGCTGCCAACGCACCCGACACTTACACCATCAAGCGCGGTGACACGCTGTGGGACATCTCCAAGCTGTTCCTCAAAAGCCCTTGGCGCTGGCCCGAGCTATGGGGCATGAACCTGGACGACATCAAAAACCCGCACCTGATTTATCCCGGCCAGATTTTGGTGCTGGAACGCAAAAATGGGCTCGCCACCTTGCGCTTGGCCAGCCAGGCCGACGAGGCGGGCATAGACACCGTGCGGGTTTCTCCGCGCACACGGTATGAATCCCTCTCCGGCAATGCGCTCACTGCCCTGCAGTCCAGCGTGATCGAACCGTTCTTGGCCGAGCCCATAGTGGTGGACGAGGCCGCCCTGCTGGCCGCGCCACGCATCGTGTCGGCCCAGGAAAGTCGGGTGCTGCTGGCCAAAGGTGACCGCGCCTACGCACGGGGCACGAGCAGCACGCCTTTGCTGGACGACCAGAAGCTTGAAAAACAATACCGCGTGTTTCGCAATGCAACACCGCTGAAAGACCCGGGCACGGGCGAAGTGCTCGGCTATGAAGCGCAATATGTCGGCAAGGCCACTCTGGTGCGCGGCGAAAGCACCACCAATGTGACCGACAAAGACGGCACCATCACCAGCGCCATCGTCCCCGCCACGATCGACATCATTGGAGCCAAAGAAGAAATGCGCGTGGGTGACCGCATGTTGCCCGAGCCACCGCGCTTGCTGCAGAGCTACACCCCGCATGCCCCGGCTGCGAGCGTCACCGGCCGTATTGTGTCGGTGTATGGCAGTGCGGTGGTCAACGCGGCCCAAAACCAGGTGGTCGCCATCAGCCTGGGCACCCGTGATGGCATTGAGTCAGGTCATGTCATGGCCATCCTGAAAGACGGCGCACGCGTGATTGACAAGGGCGATGCCACCTTGCCTCTGATGAAGTTGCCCGACGAGCGCAATGGCTTGCTGATGGTGTTCCGCACTTTCGAGCGCGTGTCGTATGCGTTGATCCTGGACATCACCAACGGTGTGCGGGTCGGCGACCGTCTGGAAGTGCCGCGCTAAACCGGCGCGACGGACTCCGCCGATGGACCGTTTAGAACTTCAGGCATGGTTGCGTTTGCAACTCACGCCCGGTGTTGGCAATGTCGGGGCTCGTCGCTTGCTGGCGAAATTTGGGCTACCCAACCAAATTTTCACGCAAACCCAGGCCTCCCTTGAACGTGTGGTGAGCGAGGCAAAGGCCAGTGCCTTGCTGCAGGAGCCCCCCGAGCTGGCAGCGCTTCTCGGTGTCACTTGGACGTGGCTGGAAACCGACCCTGCCGCCCGCCGTGTTCTGACCCTGGCCGACCCCGACTATCCGCAAGCGCTACTCAATATCGAAGATCCACCTTTCTTGCTCTATGCCATGGGCGCGGCGGAACTGTGGGCCCAAGGTGGACTGAACGCCGCCACGGACCGCAGTCTGGCAATTGTGGGCAGCCGCAATCCCACGCCGCAGGGTGCCGCCAACGCGCACCAGTTTGCCGTTGCGCTAGCGCAAGCGGGTCTGACCATCGTCAGTGGCATGGCCTTGGGAGTGGATGGCGCAGCCCACGAAGGTGCGCTGGAAGGCGCTGCGACTGACCAGTTGGCCACCGTTGCCATCGTAGGAACCGGTCTGGACCGGGTCTATCCACGTCAACACCGTGTGCTGGCCCACCGCATTGCACAGCGCGGCATTCTGCTCAGCGAATACCCACTGGGTACGCCACCCCATGCGTCCAACTTTCCGCAGCGCAACCGCATCATCTCCGGGCTTTGCCGCGGCACCTTGGTGGTGGAGGCCGCACTGCTATCTGGCTCGTTGATCACCGCGCGCCTAGCCTCCGAGCAAGGCAAAGACGTGTTCGCGATTCCTGGCTCCATCCACGCCACCCAGGCACGGGGCTGCCATGCGCTCATCAAGCAAGGCGCCAAGTTGGTGGAGTGTGCGCAGGACGTACTGGAAGAGTTGCAATGGCTTGGCAGTCTGTCAACCGCTCCTGAATTGATAGCTGCCGACGCACAATCCACGGGGGCTCAAGACCTATTTGAGTCCGAAAACCCCCTGCTACAAGCGCTTGGTTTTGATCCTACCAGTCTTGACCTATTGCAGGCACGCACCGGCATAGACACCGCCACGCTGCAGGCCCAGCTCATGACGCTAGAGCTGCAAGGCCGGGTCGCGCGCTTGCCTGGTGGGCTGTTCCAACAGGTGATTCGGGGCTGAACGCCAGAAAAGCGGGGCAAGTCCACCCGCTGCGCAGAAGTCGGTTTATCTGCGATATATTGGCTCCATGTTTGAAGTGCTCGCCTTCGTTTACGAAAACTACTACACCGGGGAAGCCTGCCCCGAGCCCGCCCATTTGGAGCGCAAACTCACAGCCGTTGGCTTTGAGTCCGAAGAGATTGATGACGCGCTCGACTGGCTCAAAGGGCTGGACACCGCCTCACGTGCAGCACTCCCCGAGCCTTGGCTTTTACAGCCCAGCCCGAACAGTGTGCGCATTTATCCTGGTTTTGAGGAAAACCACCTGGGCACCCGCGCCTTGGGGTTCATCCGGTTTTTGGAATCTGCCGGCGTATTGCCCGCCCATATGCGTGAGGTGGTGATTGACCGGGCCATGGCGGCTCCCGGTGGACCCATTGCGCTGGACGACCTCAAAATCATCGTTCTGATGGTTTACTGGGGATTTGGGCAGGAGCCCGATGCGCTGGTACTGGATGAGCTGTGTGAAGACACACAAGGCCGCCTAGCCCACTGACCCGGCAACGCCGGTTGCCACCGACAATGGCGTCAGGCCAGCAAGCGCTCGGGGTTGGCTTCGAGCTTGGCCATGGCGTCGCGGGTGGCGCGCACCGTCAAGGCTTCTTCTTCTTGCGGCAACAGCAACCCGGCTTGCAGATAGGCCGCCAAACGCCCGCCTTGCACCAGGAAACTCTTGCCCGACGTAGATGCGAACAAATTCAGGTGTTTGCGCTCGCTGCGCCAAGCAAACTGCACTTGAGAAATTTGGTTGTTGTGGTCCAAAGTGAACCAAGACCCCACCTGCAACTCCTGCGCCCAAGCCAACATGGCGGCAGTCGGTTTGGAGCCGCCGTTGACAACCACTTCAATCGCCGAAGACTCAATACCCAGCATCATTTCGATGCTTTCGGCGTCGAGCGGCAAGTCACCCATGCCGTCTTCAGACACAAAATCTTCCAGACTGCCCAAGCGCTGGGCCATGGCGTCGATTTTTTCCTGGGGGATGGCCTGCGTCTTGGACAGGAAGGCATCGGCCAGCGTATCGCTAATTTTCTTGACGTTGACCTCTTGCTCGGAAGGTGCCATTCCCAGCAACGTCATCCCGGAGCGCAGGCGCACCAGCAAATTGGGCAATTCCTGAATCACCCGGGCACGGTCAGCCCGGTTGGGCTTGGCGCTGGCTGCCCAGATCAGGTCGGTTGCCGACTTTTTCAGGGTCAGGGTATCTTCGTGTTTGGGGCCTTTGCGCAAGGCCGAGACCGCCAGCACTTCGGCCCAGGTCTTGAACAAAAATTCGCGAATTTCGTCGCGCACCGGCAAGTCCTTGAGCATGTTGCGCATCTCAATCGTGAACTGAATGGCAAGCGTTTCTTTTTGCTCCACCTGCTGCGCAACACTGACCACCCGTTGGGTTGGGCCTTTTTCGGTCAAAAATTTTGACAGGAATTTTTGAAACTCGTCATAAACGATCTGATAGACCTTCTTACCCGTCTCTGGGTACTGCTCTACCACTTGCACAATGCGCTTGACTTCGGTCTCCATTGCGCTGCTTTGCACGCCGGTGGCATCGAAGCCCATCACGCACGAGCCCATGCGGTCGATCAACATGCGGGCCGGGTGGTCGGTGGTGCCAAAGAAATCGGGGTCTTCCAGGGCAACGCGCAACACCGGCATCTGCAGGCGCGCAAACCATACCCGGATGCCGGGCGGAATACGCTCTTCCGCCAAGATGGCCTGGAACATCAACGCCACAATTTCAATGGTGGCTTTTTCACCCTTGGTTTCGGCTTTTTTCTTGAGCTCTGCGGTTTTTTCACGCAAATCATTCGCAACGCGCACCACGCCGGCCGGACTGTAGTCCTCGTACATGGTACCGCCCGTTGCGTACGACGCCGCCACGGCCTGAGGCGTGATCGCCCGTGCCAGCGCAGGCGAAGGCACATAGTGCGCCGTCGGTACAAATTCACCGCCGGCATGGTTGACAAACAAACGCTTGATTTGACCAATGACACCTTGCGCCCGCGTACGCGCACGTTGCAACGGCGTGTTGTGCGTCATCATGCGGGTTTCATCCCCTGCACCGTAATGTTGTTGCAGCTCTGCACCGTTAGACCCAGGGCCTGACTGCTTCCAGAACGGGGCCGGAGCGGA
>JBEEJM010000306.1:0-9942 GCA_041169205.1 Pseudomonadota bacterium
GACATGGTGATTGCCTGCCATTCGGCGTCGTTCCTATTTCCCTTTGCCAAGATCGGGTTGATCCCGGACACCGCGTGTTCCTGGCTGGTGCCGCAGCGCCTGGGCCATGCCCGCGCCATGGGGCTGGCCATGACAGGTCAGAAACTGCCCGCCGAAAAAGCCGCGCAGTGGGGCCTGATCTGGGACGCGGTGGCAGACGACGCCTTTGCCGATGCCGTCACCACCATCGCCAACCAGCTGGCCCGTATGCCGACCAAAGCCCTGGTGCGCACGCGCCAGGCCATGCTGGCTGCGCACACCCATTCCCTGGAGCAGCAGCTGTCGTACGAGGCACTGCTGATGCGCGAGCTGGGCCGCAGCGCGGACTATGTGGAGGGCGTGACCGCCTTTCTGGAAAAACGTCCCGCCCAATTTACAGGCCAATAAGATGACTGACGTAACACCCCTTTGCGCAGCCGATGCACTGGCCCTGGCGCGCGACGTCGGCCAAGCCATGTGGTCCCGCGACAATGCCACCAATGCCCTGGGCATGCAGCTCATCTCCATTGCGCCCGGCGCGGCCACCATCACCATGCAGGTGCGCTCCGACATGGTCAACGGCCACCACATCTGCCACGGCGGCCTGATCTTCACGCTGGCCGACAGTGCGTTTGCCTACGCCTGCAACAGTTACAACCTCAACACAGTGGCCTCCGCCTGCCACATCGACTTTCTGGCGCCTGCCCACGAGGGCGATGTGCTGGAAGCCACTGCCACCGAGCGTTCGGCCTCGGGCCGCACCGGGGTGTACGACATCGAGGTGAAGGTGCAGGGCGGCAAGCAGGTCGCCTTGTTTCGCGGGAAAAGCTACCGCATCAAGGGCGAAGTCATCGCCGGACTTGCCCAATAACAAAAAAGGAGACAGCCTTGACATCCAAACTGCCCATGCCCGGCGAACTCGAACCGATCGAACTCGCTAGCCGTGACGAAATTGCCGCACTGCAACTGCAGCGCCTGAAATGGACGCTGCGCCACGCCTATGACAACGTGCCGCACTACAAGAAGAAATTTGACAACCAAGGCGTACACCCCGACGACATGAAGACGCTGGCCGATCTGGCCAAATTTCCCTTCACCACCAAGAGCGATTTGCGCGACAACTACCCCTTCGGCATGTTTGCCGTGCCACGCCAGCAGGTGTCGCGCATCCATGCGTCGTCAGGCACCACTGGCAAGCCTACGGTGGTGGGCTACACCCGCAAGGACATCGACACCTGGGCTGACCTGGCGGCGCGCTCCATCCGTGCAGCAGGCGGCCGTGCCGGGGACATTTGCCATGTGGCCTATGGCTACGGGCTGTTCACCGGCGGACTGGGTGCGCACTACGGTGCCGAACGCCTGGGCTGCACCGTCATCCCCATGTCGGGTGGGCAGACCGAAAAGCAGGTGCAGCTGATACTGGATTTCCAGCCCGACATCATCATGGTCACGCCATCCTATTCGCTGGTGATCGCCGAAGAGTTCGAGCGCCAGGGCATTGCGCCGCAGGATATTTCGCTCAAGGTCGGTATTTTTGGTGCCGAGCCTTGGGGCGAGGGCATGCGCGCCGAGATCGAGCGCAAGCTGGGGCTGGATGCGGTCGATATTTATGGCCTGTCCGAGGTCATGGGCCCGGGCGTGGCCTGCGAGTGCATCGAGAGCAAAGACGGCCCGGTGATCTGGGAAGACCACTTCTACCCCGAGATCATCAACCCCGACACCGGTGACGTCGTGGCCGATGGCGAAGAGGGCGAGCTGGTGTTCACCTCGCTGAGCAAAGAGGCCATGCCTGTTATTCGCTACCGCACGCGCGACCTCACCAGCCTGCTCAAGCCAACGTCGCGCAGCTTCCGCCGCATGGGCCGCATCGTGGGGCGCTCGGACGACATGCTGATCGTGCGTGGCGTCAACGTGTTCCCCACCCAGATTGAAGAGCAGATCCTGCGCGACAAGCGCCTGTCGGGCACCTACCAGATCATGTTGACGCGTGATGGCCATCTGGATGATGTGGAGGTGCGTTGCGAGCTGCAGCGGGAGTGGTCGAACCGCTTTAGCGAGAACGAGGTGCAGGCTATTGCGCGTGAAGTGCAGCACCACATCAAAACCATCATCGGCATCTCCACCAAGGTGAGCGTGATGGACTTTGACACCCTGCCACGCACCCAGACCGGCAAGGCCCGGCGCGTGTGGGATGAGCGTCCAAAGCAGCGCTAACCCCCGAGGAATATGCGTAAGCAGCTATTGTTTTAGGAGTAATTTATGTACACCCAATCTTTCAATGTGCCCGACGAATCCGGCCAGAAGCAAGTCCAGCCCATGAAGGCGAGCGAGCCACCGGAGCGCATGGCTAAGTTTGACGCCTGCATTGACGCCGATGGCCGCATCGAGCCGCAGGACTGGATGCCCGAGGCCTACCGCAAGACCTTGGTGCGCCAGATCAGCCAGCACGCCCACAGCGAAATTGTCGGCATGCTGCCCGAGGGAAACTGGATCAGCCGCGCGCCCAGCCTCAAGCGCAAAGCCATTCTGATTGCCAAGGTGCAGGACGAAGGCGGCCACGGCCTGTACCTGTACAGCGCTGCCGAGACGCTGGGTACCAGCCGAGACCAGTTGCTCGACGCACTGCACACCGGCAAAGCCAAGTACAGCTCCATCTTTAACTACCCCACGCTCAACTGGGCCGATGTGGGCGTGATCGGCTGGCTGGTCGATGGCGCGGCCATCATGAACCAGATTCCGCTGTGCCGTTGCTCCTACGGCCCCTACGCCCGCGCTATGGTGCGTGTGTGCAAGGAAGAAAGCTTCCACCAGCGCCAGGGCTATGAGGCTCTGCTGGTGATGATGCGCGGCACGCATGCGCAAAAAGACATGGTGCAGGACGCGGTGAACCGCTACTGGTGGAAGTGCCTGGCCATGTTCGGTCCGCCCGATGCAGACAGTCCCAACAGTACGCAGGGCATGCGTTGGGGCATCAAGCGCATCAGCAACGACGATCTGCGCCAGAAGTTTGTGGACGCCACCGTGCCGCAGGCCAAGGTGTTGGGTGTGACCTTGCCCGACTCCGACCTGAAGTGGAACGAAGAACGCGGCCAACACGACTACGGCCAGATCGACTGGGATGAGTTCTGGAACACCGTCAACGGCCACGGCCCCTGCAACAAAGAGCGCTTGGCCACCCGCGTAAAAGCCCACAACGACGGAGCCTGGGTGCGCGAAGCCGCCCTGGCCTACGCGAAAAAGCAACAACAACGCACTTTGAAGGAAGCAGCATGAGCACCGCAGCATCAACCCCCGCCGCACTCAAAGAATGGCCCTTGTGGGAAGTGTTTGTGCGCAGCAAACAGGGCCTGGAGCACAAGCACTGTGGCAGCCTGCACGCGGCAGATTCCAAGCAGGCGCTGGAGATGGCGCGCGATGTCTACACCCGCCGCCAGGAAGGCGTGAGCATCTGGGTGGTGCCCAGCAAAGCCATCACCGCCAGCAACCCCGACGACAAGGGCGAATTTTTTGATCCGGCGGCCGACAAGATCTACCGCCACCCCACGTTCTATGAAATCCCGGACGAAGTGGGGCACATGTGATGACGACCACTACAACAACGAGCGCAGCGCAGGGCCGCCCCAAGCAAGCGAGCGCCCCCTCGGGGGGCAGCGAACCACACGCAGTGGGGAGCGTGGGGGCATACCTGCTCCACCTGGCTGACAACGCCGTCGTGCTGGGCCAGCGCAATGCCGAATGGTGCGGCCACGGCCCCATCCTCGAAGAAGATTTGGCACTGGCCAATATGAGCTTGGACCTGATCGGCCAGGCGCGCCTGCTGTACCAGTTGGTGGCAGAACTCCAGGCCGATGGCTCGACCGAAGACTCGCTGGCGTATTTTCGCAACCCCGAGGACTTCCGCAACTACGCGCTGGTGGAGTTGCCCAACCGCGTGGCGCTGGTCGGCTATGCCAAAGGCGACATGGACTACGCCACCACCATCGTTCGCAACTTTCTGTATAGCGCGCTGATGGCGCTGGTGTGGGAAAAGTTGCAGACGTCTACGAACGCACAGCTGGCCGCCATTGCTGCCAAGTCGTACAAGGAAGTGCGCTACCACCTTCGCCATTCGCGCGACTGGCTGGTGCGTCTGGGCGATGGCACACAAGACTCGCATGACCGGGTGCAGGCCGCGCTGGACTATCTGATGCCCTATACGCAAGAGTTCTGGACCACCACGCCCATGGAGCAGGAAGCCGCCCGCACGGGGCTGGGCGTTGCAACGCAAGACCTGCGTGCCGACTGGAATGCCATCGTGTCCAGTGCGTTCAACGAGGCCACCTTGCATGAGTCGTCTACAGAAGGCTATGTCACACAGGGCAAGAACCAACTGCACACCGAGCACCTGAGTTTCCTGCTGACCGAGATGCAGGGTCTGGCGCGTGCGCACCCCGAGGCGGTCTGGTAAGGCCGTGGAGACGTATGGCAACAACTGAATCGGTATGGGCGTTACTGGAGTCCATCCCCGACCCCGAGATTCCGGTGGTGTCCCTGCGCGAGTTGGGTATCCTGCGGGAGGTGCGCCAAGGCGCTGCGGGGCTGGAGGTGGTCATCACCCCCACCTACAGCGGTTGCCCGGCCATGGGCCAGATGGAAGACGACGTGAAGGCTGCGTTGCAGACTGCCGGCATTGCGGCCACCGTGATGATCCAGCTGTCGCCCGCGTGGACCACCGACTGGATGTCAGACGCCACCCGCGAGAAGCTGCGTGCCTATGGCATTGCCCCGCCGCAAGGCGCGTGCGCTAGACACGGCAGTACCGAGAGCGTGGTGCAGTTCATGGTCCGGCGGGAAGAAACCCCGGCCATCCCGTGCCCGCGCTGCGGTTCGGTGCACACGGTGGAGACCTCGCGCTTTGGCTCCACGGCTTGCAAGTCGCTGCACCGCTGCCTGGACTGCTCAGAACCGTTCGACTATTTCAAACCTTATTAAATTGCAAGAGGCCCGCCATGTCAGCGCCCCATTTCCACTCCCTTACCGTCAAGCGCGTTTCTCCCGAGGCCGCCGAGTCGGCGGCTATTACTTTCGGCGTGCCTGCTGCATTGCGCGATGCCTTTCAGTTCGAGCCGGGTCAGTTTTTGACCCTGCGCGCCACCATAGAGGGCAAGGATGTGCGGCGCACTTACTCCATCAGCAGCCCGCGCAGCCAGTACCACCGGTCCGGTGAGCTGGAGGTGGGTATTCGCCCGGTAGAAGGCGGTGTGTTCTCCCACTGGGCCACCACACAGATTCGAGTGGGGGACACTCTGCAGGTGATGCCCCCCGATGGCCGCTTTACCGTCAAGAAGCGGCGCGCCATTCACCGTGTGGGGTTTGCCGCGGGCTCCGGCATCACGCCCATTCTGTCGATTGCGGCCACTACGCTGGAAGAGCAGCCCGATTCCAAATTCACCCTGGTGTACGGCAATCGGCGCATGGCCAGTGTCATGTTCAACGAAGCCCTGCAGGACCTCAAAGACCGCTTTGCCGACCGCTTCACCATGATCCACATCCTCTCGCGCCAGGCACAGGAGGTGGACTTGCTGCAAGGCCGCATTGACGCAGGCAAGGTGCGTGCGCTGGTGGCTACCCTGCTGCCTGCGCGCAGCATGGATGAGGTGTTTGTTTGCGGCCCGGAAGCCATGATCGTGGCCACCCAGGATGCCTTGGTGGCAGCGGGTGTGCCAGAGAGCCGGGTCTACACCGAGCGGTTCACCTCGGGGCCCGAAGTCGCTGCCAAAGTGCAGGCCGACTCGGACGCACGTGCTGCGCAGGCCAATAAGGGCAAACCCATCCGCATGACGGTACTGCTCGACGGCAAGCACCATGCGTTGACGCTGAGTAGCGATGAGTCGGTGCTGGAGGCCGCACTGAATGCGGGGCTGGATATTCCCTATTCCTGCAAAGGCGGGGTGTGCAGCACCTGCCGCTGCAAGGTGACCAAGGGCACGGTTGCCATGCAAAAAAACTTCACCCTGGATGCGCCCGATGTGGCGCAGGGTTTTGCGCTGAGTTGCCAGGCCCATGCCACCTCAGATGCGCTGGAGGTGAGTTTTGATGAGCGCTAAAAAAGCATGACGCTCGCGTCGGTCCAGAAGCGGTTTGACACGCTGCACCAGCAAAGTCGCATCGCTGCGGGCTCGCTGATTGTGTCGGTGTTGGGCGATGCGGTCTTGCCACGTGGTGGGCGCATTTGGCTGGGCAGCCTGATTGGCCTGATGGCCACGTTGGGGGTGAATGAGCGTCTGGTGCGCACCTCGGTTTTTCGCCTAGTCAAAGACGAATGGCTACAGACAGAAACCCAGGGGCGGCGTGCCAATTACGCGCTGACTCCTGTGGGCCACCGGCGTTTTGACGAGGCCTCGCGCCACATCTATGCAGCCCACGCGCCTGCGTGGGACCATCGCTGGCGGTTGGTGTGTCTGGTGGGAGAACTGGTGCCCCGAACGCGTGAGACATTGCGTCGGTCTATGGCTTGGCAGGGTTTCGGGGAATGGGGCGCAGGGCTGTTTGTACACCCCAGCGCCGATCTGGAGTCGTGCATGGACGCGTTGCGTTCAGATGGACTGGTGGACGTGTTACCGAGCTTGATGCCGCTGATGGCGGACAACCCCCAGTTCAGCGGATTTGCATCAGACGCCGACATGGTCCGTCGGGCTTGGGATCTGGAACAACTGGCCGCAGGCTATGCCGGGTTTATGGCGGACTACGAACCCGTGCTCAAAGAAGTGAAGGCCAATGCACGCCGCGCCGTGGAGGGTGCCAGTGCCTTCGTGGCGCGCACCTTGATGGTTCACGACTTTCGACGTTTGTTGCTGCGGGACCCGGAGTTGCCCGCCGTTTTGCTGCCGGCGCGCTGGCCTGGGCAGCAGGCGCGTGACCTGTGCCGCGAGCTGTACCAGCGTTTGCTGCCAGCCTCCGAGGGCTATCTGGACCAGCACTTGCAACTGGCCACCGGCGAAGTGCCTATTGCTTCAACGCTGGTGATGCAACGTTTCGGCCCAGGCGCTTAAATATACGGAACCACCTGCAAGGGGGCGTGGCGCATGTGCAGAGACATGCCCAATGCCGCCAAATGGTTGGCGTTGCGGCTCAAAATGGTTTGCGCCAGCGGCAGGAATTCGGTTTCTTCGTACTGCGCGTGGCCACGGTAGCGGCTGACCAGCAATTCAATATCGGCAATGTTGATATCGCCGCCGCGCCCTTTGGACACGGCTTTGAGGCCGGACTCCAGGCGCTTCCAGACGGCTTCGAGGTCGCGGTGTTCCACCGTCAAGCGGGCGACCATGAATTGCACTTTGTCGAACTCTTCGCCTTGCTGGGCATGGGACACCACCGCCGGAAAGAGCTCGCGCTCTTCGTCCAGATGGTGTTCGAAAATCGCTTCACGAAAGAACTCGACCGCTTTCTCGGCGATCTCCCGCGCCCGTGCTGCGGGTGCCAAGAGTGCGGGCAATTCACCCAGCATGTCGAGCTTGCTGACAATGCCTGCGTGGCATAGCGAGAAGTCGTCAAAGGGCGAGTTGTCAACGGCCTGCGCAGAGGAAGATTGGGACATGCCAGCTCCAGTTTTAGAAGTGAATTTTTAAAGCAAATAGCACGATGCTGGGTACAAAAACAATCAAGGTGATGCGCAACAGGTCAGACGCCAGAAACGGCATCACGTACTTGAACGTTTCTTTCATGGGCACATCTTTGGCCATGCCGTTGATGATGAACACGTTCATGCCGACGGGCGGTGTGATCAGTCCAATTTCCACCACCATCAGCACGATGATGCCGAACCAGATGGCTTTGGACTCGGGGTCCAGCCCCCAAAAATCCAGCCCCATGATGATCGGGAAAAACATGGGAATGGTCAGCAAAATCATGGACAGGCTGTCCATGATGCAACCCAGTACCAGGTAGATAAGGATGATGATGAACATCACGGCGATGGGCGACACATGCAGGCCCACCACCCAGTTGGCCAGTGCCACGTTGACTTGCGTGAGCACCAGAAACACGTTCATCACATCGGCGCCCAGCAGAATCAAAAAGATCATGCCGGTGGAAGCGGCCGTGCCATACATGCACTGCAGAAAGCCACGACCTTTCAGACCGCCGGAGCGCCAGGCGACAAACGCAGTGGCCACAGCGCCAATGGCGGCGGCTTCGGTCGGTGTGAAGAACCCACCGTAAATACCGCCAATGACGACCGAAAAAATCAGCAGCACGGGCCAGGTTTCAAAGATGGCTTGCAAACGTTGGGGCCAGGTGTAGCGGTCACCTGCGGGGGCATCCTTCGGGCTGACACGTGCCACGATAGCAATCACCACCATGTAGCCAATGGCAGCCAAAATGCCAGGCACAAAAGCCACTAAAAACAATTTGGCAATGTTTTGTTCGGTCAAGATGGCGTAGATCACCAGCGGCACCGACGGCGGAATCAAAATGCCCAGCGTGCCGCCAGCCGACAACACCGCCGTGGCAAAGCGCCCGGAGTAACCGTGTGCCTTGAGCTCCGGCAGGGCCACCTGGCCCATGGTAGCGGCCGTTGCCAGCGAGGAGCCGCAAATGGCACCAAAGCCGGCACAGGCCGTTACCGCCGCCATGGCCATGCCGCCGCGCCAGTGACCGATGAAGGCGTTACCTGCGCGGAACAGGGCTTTGGACAGACCACCATGCGTGGCAAACTGGCCCATCAGCAAAAACAGCGGTACCACGGACAGGTCATAGACCGAGAAGCGTGAATACGCGACCGATTTAAAGTAGCTCATGAGTGGGTCAAAACCCGCAACAAACACATAGCCGATCGAGCCGGTCATCAGCATGGCAATGCCGATGTGGATACGTACCGCCAACATCAGCAGCATGACGCCAAACATCAGGGCGCCCCATTCAATTGGATTCATGCGCGCAGCTTTCCGAGTTCGTTGTTGGCAGCGTACAGCGCGGTCGCTGTGAGCAGGGCAAAGGAGGGGATCATGGGAACGAAGGTCCACCACGTGGGAATGTTGAGCATCATGGAGGCGTCCATGGTGTTGCGCAGGTCCAGCATGCCCACAACCATGCGCCAGGTAATCACGGCGGAAAACGCTGCCATGATCAGGTTGGCCATCAGGTCCATGAAGGCATTCGTTTTGGCAGACGCCTTGGCCGTGAAAAAGTCCACGATCACGTGCGCGCCAATCCAGTGCGCGTAAGGCAGGGTCATGGCGATCGCCACCGCGCTGAGCATTTGCACCAGCTCGTAGTCACCCAACAACGGCGACTCAAAAAAACTGCGGCCAATGATGCTGCGCATGGACATTAGCGCCATCAGCACCAATGTGATGCCACCGGCGACGGCAAATACTTTGCTCAGCACGTCAATGCCATAGCCCACGCCGGTGTAGCGTTTGCCCGTTTCAGATACCAGAACTTCGGCCAAGGGATGACCTCCTCAAAGTGGCCTGCACGAAGGAGTGCAGACGAATGAATGGTTGCAAAAATGGCGGAACAATTTCCGCCATTTTTGCGATTCGGAAGGCAAGACTTACTTGGTGTAGCCCTTGATCATCTTCACAGCGTCGTCGTACATGGCTTGGCCATTGAGGCTCTTTTTGTTCATGTCGGCAACCCACTCGTCGTCCAGTGTGGAGGTGGCTTTCTTCCAGCGGTCCAACTCGGCCGGTGCGATGGTCGTCATGGTGTAACCAGGGGTTTCGGCAAACACCTTGCGGCTAGGAACGTCGTTGCCTTCCTGGGTGCGGCCAAGGAACGCAGAGAACTCACGGCCAGAATTTTTGTCAATGACGGCCTTCAGGTCAGCCGGCAAAGACTCGTACTTGGCTTTGTTCATGGGCACCACAAACACGGTGGTGTAAAGCGCAGGCGCGTGTTTGTCAGTCTCGGTCGAGAACTTGGTGAGTTCATGCACTTTCA
>JBEEJM010000307.1:0-7542 GCA_041169205.1 Pseudomonadota bacterium
CCAAACGTAAGGGGACGGAATTTGGGGATGGTCATGGGTGTCTCTTGGGTATGCGGTCAGGACTTCTGCACTTTGGCAGCACGGCCTTCCAGGAAAGCACGCACGCGGTCCTTAGCTTCGGGCGCGCTTTGGGCAATTGCGGCCATCATGGCCTCGGTCATAAAGCCTTGGTCGGCGGGCTGGTCGGCAATACGTGGCAGCACGTGCGTCAACGCGTAGTTGGTCATGGGCGCATTGCCTGCAATGCGCTTGGCCAACTCCATAGCCTTCTCAAAAGCATTGCCTTGGGGCACCAGATACTGGGCCAAACCGATGCGCTCGCCATCCTGTGCGTTGTACACACGGCCTGTGAGCATCATGTCGGTCATGCGGGCGGTACCAATCAAACGGGGAATGCGCACCGCACCGCCACCGCCCACAAAAATACCGCGCGAGCCTTCGGGCAAGGCATAAAAGGTAGACTCGTCCGCCACACGAATATGGCAGGCGCTGGCCAGTTCCAGCCCACCGCCTACCACCGCACCATGCAGCGCCGCAATAACTGGCACCGGACCGTACTGCAGGCTCTCCAATGCAGCATGCCACATGCGGGAATGAAACACACCCTGGCTGGCATCGCGCTCTTGCAGCTCGCTCAAATCGAGCCCGGCGCAGAAGTGGTCGCCCTCGCCATCGATGACCGCGGCGCGCACGCCCTTGGGCATTTTTTCAAACAAATCACGCAAGGCCAAAATCAGGCCATCATTCAAGGCATTGCGCTTGGCACCCCGGGTGAGGCGGATGACCGCAACTTCCTGGTCGTCGCCTTGGCGTTCAAAATAGATATCTTTATTGGACATACGGACTCGCTTTCTGGATTGAATTATGGTTATTAAATATAATCAATACAAGCGCCTGGAAACGGTTTTTTCTAAGTGTTTACCCTAGACTCAGCCCCTATAAGGAGACTTTCATGGACTACAAAAACCTGGTCGCCATCGACATCCACACCCACGCCGAGGTAAGCTGCTGGAACCCGTTTGACGCCTATGGCGAAGAGTACGACCGCGCCGCCGACAAGTACTTCCACAACAGCCGCCGGCCCACTATTGCGGAGACCGTAGCCTATTACCGCGAACGCAAGATTGGCCTGGTGATGTTCACGGTAGATGCTGAGACCCAAATGGGCCGCCGCCGCATTCCCAACGAAGAGATTGCCGAGGCTGCCAAAGCCAACTCGGACATGATGATGGCCTTTGCCAGCATCGACCCGCACAAGGGCAAGATGGGTGCACGCGAAGCGCGCAAGCTGATTGAAGAGTATGGCGTGAAGGGCTTCAAGTTTCACCCCACCGTGCAGGGCTACCACCCTTACGACAAGATGGCCTGGCCCATTTATGAAGTAATTGCGGAATACAAGATGCCCGCTATCTTTCACACCGGCCACAGCGGCATTGGCAGCGGCATGCGCTGCGGTGGTGGTTTGCGTTTGGCCTACAGCAACCCGATGCACCTGGACGATGTGGCAATCGATTTCCCCGACATGCAGATCGTCATGGCCCACCCCAGCTTTCCGTGGCAAGACGAAGCCTTAAGCGTAGCCACCCACAAGCCCAATGTGTGGATTGACCTGAGCGGCTGGAGCCCCAAGTACTTTCCCAAGCAGTTGGTGCAGTACGCCAACACGCTGCTCAAAGACCGCATTCTGTTCGGCAGCGACTACCCGCTGATCACGCCTGACCGCTGGATGAAAGACTTTGAGGTAGCCGGATTCAAGCCGGAAGTGATGCCCGGCATTTTAAAAGACAACGCGGTGCGTTTGCTGGGTTTATCGCAAAGTTAGACGCGTTCGACAATTAGCGCAATCCCCTGGCCTACGCCGATGCACATGGTGCACAGGGCGTAGCGCCCGCCGGTGCGGTGCAGCTGGTTGATGGCCGTAGTTACCAGGCGTGCACCGCTGGCCCCCAGCGGGTGACCCAATGCAATCGCACCACCGTTGGGATTGACCCGCACATCGTCGTCGGCCAAACCCAGATCCCGCAGCACTGCCAGCCCCTGCGCAGCAAACGCCTCGTTCAGCTCAATTACATCCATCTGCGCCAATGTCAATCCGGTGAGCGCCAATACCTTACGTGTAGCCGGTGCCGGACCAAAACCCATGATGCGTGGTGCCACGCCT
The DNA here is from genome assembly GCA_041169205.1 of Pseudomonadota bacterium. Lineage (GTDB taxonomy): Bacteria > Pseudomonadota > Gammaproteobacteria > Burkholderiales > Burkholderiaceae_C > Allorhodoferax. The sequence continues at coordinate 2,162 of JBEEJM010000307.1, forward strand.
GCCGTTGCCATGCCGACCACGCGGGCGCGTGGCGTCAAGCCATATTGCTGAATGGATGCCATGTTGGCCAGCAACAAAGCACACGCGCCGTCGTTCACGCCCGAGGCATTGCCCGCCGTCACGGTGCCGTCGGGACGCACCACGCCTTTGAGCTTGGCCAGCGACTCCATGGACGTTGCGCGGGGGTGCTCGTCTTGCGACACGATGATGGCCTCGCCCTTCCTTTGGGGAATGGTGACAGGCGTGATTTCTGCATCAAAGAATCCGCTTTGCTGGGCCCGCACGGCATTGAGCTGCGAGCGCAAGGCCATTCGGTCTTGGGCTTCGCGTTCAATACCGAAGTCGGTGGCGACGTTTTCTGCGGTCTCAGGCATGGGGTCCACACCGTACAGTTTCTTCATCAGCGGGTTCACGAAGCGCCAGCCAATGGTGGTGTCATACACCGCGTTGCTGCGGCTAAAAGCTGACTCGGCCTTCGGCATGACAAAGGGTGCGCGGCTCATACTCTCCACGCCACCTGCTATCAAAATGCTAGCTTCTTGCGCACGAATGGCGCGGGCTGCGGTGCCAATAGCATCCATTCCCGAGCCACACAGACGGTTGATAGTGGCGCCAGGAACCTCGATGGGAAGGCCAGCCAGCAGTGACGACATGTGCGCCACATTGCGGTTGTCTTCGCCTGCCTGGTTGGCGCAACCGTAAATCACATCCGACACCGCCGTCCAGTCCACTCCGGGGTTGCGCTCCATCAGCGCCCGTATCGGCACCGCACCTAAATCGTCGGCGCGCACTGATGACAACGCTCCGCCATAGCGTCCGAAAGGGGTACGGATGGCGTCACAGATATAGGCTTGGTTCATAACAATCTCAGTGGGAATTAGGGGGAATCCACGCCGCCGGGCGCTTTTCCAAAAAGGCAGCGAATCCTTCGCGTGCCTCGGGCGTACCACGCACGCGGGCAATCGTTTGGGCGGTCAGCTCCACCACCTCTGGGGTGATGGCCCCCACCTCCAGTTGCCCAAACAGCAGCTTGATTTCGCGTTGTGCATTGGGGCTGCCTGCCAGCAGCTCGGCCACGGTGGCGTCCACTGCAACGTCGAGCGCATCCAGCGCCACCACGTTTTGCACCAGCCCCATGGCCAGCGCATCTCCAGCACCGATGCGGGTGGTGGCCAACGCCAGCCGCTTGGCCTGGCGCTTGCCCACCGCATTGGTGACATACGGACCGATGACCGAGGGCAGAATGCCAAACTTGGCCTCGCTGACACTGAAGCTGACGTTGTCGGCCGCAATCGCAAAGTCGCAGGCACACGCCAAGCCCACGCCGCCACCGAGGGCCGCTCCTTGCACCCGCGCCACTGTAGGTTTGGGGGAAGATTCAATGCGGTGCAGCATGCCCGCAAAGCAGCGAGCATCTTCAATATTCCACTCCAGCGTGGCGGTGCTGGCACGCTGCATCCACTGCAAATCGGCACCAGCGCTGAAGTGCTTGCCGTCACCTGCGAGCACGATGACGCGCACAGAGGCGTCGGCGTTCGTTGCAGCAAACGCAGCGTCCAGCTCTGCAATCATGGTCTCGTCAAATGCGTTGAATACCTTGGGGCGGGACATGGTGATTTGCGCCACACCGGGCGCACGCTGCGATACCTTGATTGTCTGGTACTCAGCCATCAATAGGTCTCCAGATGCAGACGGCCTTCGCGCTTGAGGGCCGCACCCACGGTGTCCCATTGCATGCCTGCGTTGGTCGCAATATCGCGCAGCGCCAACACCACGCCTTCTTCCATGCTCTTGAGCCCACACACATAAAAATAGGTGTTGGCATCCAGCAGCAAGGCAGCCAAATCGGCAGCCCGCTCGCGCATCAAATCCTGTACGTAGCGCTTGGGCTGGCCCGGCGTGCGCGAAAACGCAAAGTTGTTGTCAATAAAGTCTTTGGGCAGGTTTTGCAGTGGTCCAAAGTACGGCAACTCCTGCTGAGTTCGCGCACCAAAGAACAGCATCAACTTGCCGCCTTCAAACTTGCCGGACGCACGCAGACGCCTGCGCCACTCGGTCATGGCGCGCATGGGCGCGCTGCCGGTGCCGGTGCAAATCATCACGATGTTGCTGCGTGGGTGGTTGGGCATCAGGAAGCTGCTGCCAAACGGCCCGATAACCTGTACTTTGTCTCCAATTTGCAAGTCGCACATGTAGTTGGAACCTACGCCGCGCACGGGCTGTCCATGATGGTCTTCAAGCACACGCTTGACCGTCAAAGACAAATTGTTGTACCCAGGGCGCTCGCCATTGCGCGGGCTGGCAATCGAGTACTGGCGCGCATGGTGGGCCCGACCGCCGGTGTCAGAGCCGGGGGGAATGATGCCAATCGACTGACCTTCCAGCACCGGGAAGGGCATGGAACCAAAGTCGAGCACGATATGGTGGGTGTCGTAGTCACTGCCCTGCGTGGCACCTACTTCGGTCACACGCACATTGCCGACCACGGTGGCAGTGATGGACTTCTCCGCACCTTTGGGGCCATAGAGGTTGGTGAAAGGATGCGCTGCCGACCAAGGGGGCAAAGTAGCACCAAATGCGGCGGAGTTAAAGGTAGTCTCGCCTGGGAGGTCGAGACTCTTCACTGGCGCCGTTTCGGTTACCGGACTGTCGGTCCCCGACACGCCTTGCTCGGCCAGCTGTTCGGCGCTGAGCTCGGCTGGCAGTTCGTCCCAAGTGAGTTGCTCTTCAATAGAGTACGCGCGTACCAGCGGCATGGCTCGCCAGTTGTCAATCGATCCGGTCGGGCAGGGCGAGATGCAGGCCATGCAGAGGTTACATACATCGGCCTTAACCACGTAGTTGCGTGAGTCGTGGGTAATGGCACCCACGGGACAAATGGCTTCGCAGGTATTGCAGCGAATGCAGATTTCTGGGTCGATCAGGTGTTGCTTGATGACGGCTTCTGTCATGGTCTTGTCTCTCTGTTTTTGCGGCCTGCGTTGTGTTCAAGTGTTCGCCTGCATCGGCTCGGGATCAGGCGGCTTGGGTATTCTGCGCCGTTCGTGTCCCCCACCCGCTTTGCGGGCTCCTCCTTTACCTCACTATGCAGAACACCCAACCCACCTAATCTTACTTAGCGTATCGGCTGGCTTGCAAGCAATGCCGTTCGCAGCAGGGGAGGCGGGGTGCGTGCCATAGCGAAGTAAAGGAGGAGCCCAGAAAGAGTCGAAGCGTTACGCAAGTTTAGTTAAAACGGACGTAATCAAAGTCCACGGGCTGGCGGTTGATGCCCATTACAGGAGGGGCAATCCAGTTGGCAAACTTGCCAGGCTCAACCACACGCCCCATCAGGCTGGCCACAAACGCGCGGTCGTTGCCGGAGGGCAACCAGCTGTCCACGTTGGCCTTCCATTCGCTTTCAGACACCACGCGGCCATCAGGCGCAACCTTCACACCGGCCAATGCACCGATATTTCGGTGGAACGCCTTGTGCGGGGTCTTCAAGCGGAATGGAATTCCGGCCTTCTCAATCACCTTGTTCCAACGTTCAACACCACCGACAGAGTCCTTGATGTAGTCATCACGCAGCACTTCGTTCAGTGCGTTCAGCATGGGCACTTCGCGCTCCACCAGTTGGTTACCTTGCACCGACAAAACGCGGTAGGTCTGACCTTTGAGCATGTGATCGTCCATGCGCTTGCCTTCTTCATAGCGGCCTTTGAGGCCGGTGGTGTAGAAGGTTGCGGCATTGCTGGATTCATCGGCACCAAACAAATCAATCGTCACGCTGAAGTGGAAGTTCAGGTAGCGTTGCAGCGTGGGCAGGTCGATCACGCCAGCCGCGCGCAGCTTGGTCACATCATCGGTTTTGAGCTCGTTCATCGCAGCACAGGTACGGTTGATTACTCGGCTGATGCCGGACTCACCCACAAACATGTGGTGCGCTTCTTCGGTCAGCATGAACTTGGTGGTGCGGGCCAGTGGATCAAAGCTGGATTCAGCCAAGGCGCACAACTGGAACTTGCCATCGCGGTCGGTGAAGTAGGTAAACATGAAGAAGCTCAGCCAGTCAGGTGTCTCTTCATTGAAGGCCTGCAAGATGCGCGGGTTGTCTTCTTGGCCTGAGCGGCGCTCCAACAGTGCTTCACCCTCTTCACGACCATCGCGTCCAAAGTGCTTGTGCAACAAGTAGACCATGGCCCACAGGTGGCGGCCTTCTTCGACGTTGATCTGGTACAGATTGCGCAGGTCGTACATGCTGGGTGCCGTCAGGCCCAGATGACGTTGCTGTTCTACAGACGCTGGCTCTGTATCACCCTGGGTCACGATGATGCGGCGCAGATTGGCGCGGTACTCGCCGGGCACGTCTTGCCACGCGGCCTCACCCTTGTGGTCACCGAAATGAATCTTGCGATCCGCTTCGCCCGGGTTCATGAACACACCCCAGCGGTAGTCACGCATTTTGACGTGGCCAAATTGCGCCCACCCTTGAGGGTCTACGCTCACCGCGGTACGCAGGTACACCTCAGAGTCCGTGCTGCCCGTAGGGCCCATGTCGCCCCACCAGCTCAAGAAGTTGGGCTGCCATTGCTCCAGCGCTCGCTGCAAGGTGCGGTCTTCGCTGAGGTTGACGTTGTTAGGAATCTTTTCGCTGTAATTGATTGATGACATCCGGATCTCCAAATAGAAGAAAACTAGCAAACAACGGTGGATGAATTTGGGTTGCGGCGTGCCACCCGTGACCCACGCCGCACAACCGGGAAAACTTTAAACGCGGTTCCAGTCAAACACGGACTTGACGCCCTTGCCGTACACCTTCAGCGCGCCAAACTCGCCCACGGCGTTGGGGCGTTGGAAAATCCAGTTCTGCCAAGCCGTAAGTCGGCCAAACACACGGGTGACCATGTTCTCGGGACCGTTGAAGCGCAGGTTGGCTTCCAAGCCAGTCAGTGCGTCGGGTGACATGGACACACGCTCTTCAATGGCCAGGCGAACTTCGTCGGCCCAGTCGATGTCATCGGGGTTGGAGGTAATCAAGCCCAGCGCCATGGCCGCATCCGCGTCCAGCGCTGTACCCATCGATGCACGCACGGCCTCCATGGCGGGCTGTTCGTTGTAAAAGCGGCGCTGCAAGCGGCTTTGTTCGGTGGCCATGGGGTACAAACCGAAGTTGGTTTCAGACACCGCAATCTTGGGCGTTACCGCTTCGTCATCGGGCAAGATCAGCATGTAGCTGCGGTCGCAGGCCAGCGCCAGTTCCAGCAACGTGCCAGCAAAGCAAGAGCCCTGATCAATCACTGCAAACAGGCTGCGTGCGGACACATCCAAACGCGAAAAGGTGCGGCGCAGCAAGCCGGTGGTTTCACGCACCAGCCAATGGCTTTGGTGGGCCAACAAAG
>JBEEJM010000308.1:0-3167 GCA_041169205.1 Pseudomonadota bacterium
GCCAATCGGGGTGCAGGCTGTAATACTCCTCCACCAGCAGGTCCAGGTCGGCCAGTTGCATGCCAGCCAGGCGCTCATCTTCAAAGCTGAAATACAGCAGGCCAGCACGGTCCATGCCCGCAGCGTGGCGATCGGCCAGAATTTGCCACAGCAGACTGGTTTTACCCGAGCGCCGCATCCCGATAACGGCGGTGGCTTTGCCCTTGACCGCCGGTAGCCAGACATCGCGGCGCGTGAGCGCGGCCAGCGCCGCGGCTTGCGCGTCGATGATTTTTTGGCGAATGACGGACCTAAATTGACTTTTCATGAGAGACTATTTTACAGATAAATGTCCTTATTGAAAGGACAATATTAGCTTGCTTATAGGTGTGCGCATGCGTGCAGCCCGGCACGGCTGGTCCATGGAGCAGAACGAAGGCAGGTTGAGCAATGTGCTGGCCAAGGAGATGCCGGTGCTGGAACAACCGGGTATCTGGGCAGACATTACAGACGCAGTGAATCAGGCCTATATGCGGGGCTAACCCTCGCCAGATATACGCAAGCAGCCAGCGCAGGCAGGCGTTCCCTTCTTTGGCCTTTGTTATACTGAGTTAAATTTTTATCAGTATAACTTTCTATGCTCCACTCTGCGCTTTCAACGGCAGCCCAAACAGCCTATGCATCGCTGAGCAGCGCGTGCAGGCTGGAAGATGTGCGCTCGGTTGCCGCCTTGCCTGGCAGCTTTTCAAGAAAAATGGTGAAAGGCAAGGAGTATTGGTACTACCAAACGCCGGACCTGACCGGCAAGCAGATGCAGATTTTCTTGGGGGCGGCGTCCGCAGAGCTGTCCACCTTGATAGAGCGGCATCGCCAAGGGGATGAATCAACCGTTCACTTGCGCCAATTGGCCCGCCAGGCCATTGCAGCAGGATGCCCCACCATTGTGAGCGCACACGCCAAAATTATCGAGCGCCTAGCCGATGTGGGGTTCTTTAAGGCCGGAGGCATTCTGGTTGGAACCCACGTTTACATGGCCTATCAAAACTACCTTGGTGTGCGCTGGCAATCGGCAGCGCAAACCCTGGATTTGGACTTCGCCCATGCCGGGCGCAATGTGTCGGTGGCCATACCGTCAGACGTCACGATGGATATGGGCAGTGAAATTGAGGCACTTCAGATGGGGTTTGTGCCGGTCAAAAGTCTCACGACCTATGTGAAATCGGACGAAAAAGATTTGCAGATTGATTTTGTCACCTGCATGCACAGGGGCGGGGATACGCCGGTACTGGTCAAGGCGCTTAACGCGGTGATGCAGCCACTGAAGTTCATGGAGTTTTCGATGGAAGCGCCCATTCAGTTGACGCTGCTGGCACAGCGAGGCCCAATCACCGTAAACGCCCCTCCGCCAGAAAAATATGCGCTGCACAAACTCCTGGTGTACGGCGAGCGGTCGCAGCCCATGCGCTTAAAGGCGACCAAAGACTTGGACCAAGCCGCATCGCTAATTGAGTACCTGACTGCCCACGACGCCGACTTGCTGACTGAAACCTGGTGCAATCTGCTTGCCAATGGCCCAGGTTGGCGACGCAGGGCATTGGAGGGGCTTGAGGCACTCAATGCACGGTATCCGGAAATTGACACGCAGGCTTTATGGGCGGCTGTGTGATTAATGAAGACGGTTTACTTCTGATACAGTAGCAGTGTATTAATTTTACTTAGGGAGTTTCTCATGTCCATCAAAACTATTGTTCTCGCTTCTATCGCCGCTTTGTCTTTGTTGGCCCAGCCTGTGTTCGCACAAGCAGCGGGTGGTGCTGCCGCCGGTACGGGTGGTGCTGCTGGAGCTGGCGCTGCAGGTCTGGCCGTTGGTGGTGCAGCAGTGAGTGGTGTCGTGGTTGCTGGTGTTTTGGTTGGTGTGGCCGTTGTGGCATCCGCCAACGCAACTTCTTCTGGCACCACTGGTACCCGATAATCCTTCGCACGTCAACACGGCGCCTTCGGGCGCCGTTGTTTTTTGTGGGCTTGGGTATGGTGGTCGCTGCGGTGATGGCCATGCTGGGTGGTTGTGCGTCTGGCAATTCGCCGGAGCAGGACACACTTGCCGCGCTGATAGCCGGGAAGCATCACGCAAGCCCCCCCATACCCGCTGAACCTGACCTGCGCTATCGCTACCTGCGGGTAGAGGTGCAGGGGTATCCGCCTGCGTTGTTGGTGCTGGGCTACATTGACCCGCACCCGACGGGGGCGATTGAGGTGTGGTACTCGGCGCAGCGCGAGGTGATCAAGACGCAAAACGGCCGTGTGGTGGCGACAGCCGGGCTGCCCATAGATTGGACTGCCGTGCGCTTTGTATCGACGCCGCCTTCTTGGGACCAAGTGCCGCAGCAAAGCTTGCAGTTTCAGAGAAGCAGGGACGAAATGCCTGGCTACCGCTATGGCATCGTGGAGCAGGTGCAGTGGGTGCCAGTATCTGGCGTACCCGCCATTCCGCTGGTGGCCACGTTGCCCATGGCAACTGCAAATACTTACCAGTGGTTTCAAGAGTCCGTCAAAGCAACCCAAGGCGGTGCGGCCTTGCCCGATGCCTGGTTTGCCTGGGGCAAGCATCGGGGTGATTGGGCCGTGGTGTATTCGCACCAATGCCTGACCGCAGACTTTTGCCTGCGCCTGCAGCGCTGGCCCGTGAGAGAAGGCGTCCAATGAGGCACGCTTTAGTGGTCGCCTTGGCCCTGGGTGCAGGGGCCTGCGGTAGTAGCCAGGCGCAGGCCTTGGAGCCGACGCGCGCGGTGGTGCCCGGCGAGCGCCTGAGCGATTGGTTGGTGCGCAATGTTCCCCCGAGTGCAGACCTGACGGCTGTGCATTGGCGTGTGAACGCAGAGCGAGGCCCGCAGACCCGCCTGCGCGAAGCAGTGCTGGCGGCAGCCAGCACGCAGGCCGGTCTGGTGCACTTTTTAAGCAAGCTGCCCGTCACCGGCAGGTTGACTTTGGCCAACGCGGATGCGCGCTGGTTGCAGGCGGCACCTTTAGAAGACCCGGTGCTCGAGGATGGACACACGGTGGTCGTTTTAGCGCGACCCACGCGCGTGGCCGTGCTTACCGCGGACGGTGGTGTGTGTCTGGTGCCTCACCAACCCGGTGCCTTTGCCCGTGACTATGTGCAAGCCTGTGGTGGTGCAGGGGGGCAGGGC
>JBEEJM010000309.1:0-7830 GCA_041169205.1 Pseudomonadota bacterium
CCGCTGCGCTCGAGCAGGGCCTTGATGACGATGCTGCCCAGCTCGGTGGCGGGCGTTTTGGCCAAGGAGCCACCGAACTTGCCAACGGCGGTACGGGCGGCTGCAACGATAACGATCTCTTCCATGTCTATCTCCTTCTTTGTGAACACTGAATGTTTGAACGCTGAAATTACGCTTTGGCTTTGACGTAACGGCCTGGTGCCGCTTCGATCGCCTTGAACTTGCCTTTGCCATACGCCTTGGGCGCGGCAATTTGTTTGCCTGCATGGCTCTTGAGCCACAGGGACCAGTCGGTCCACCAGCTGCCGGGATGCTCAACTGCACCCGCCTGCCATTCGGCCTGGCTCTTGGGCAACTTGCCGTCGGCACGAATCCAGTGGCTGCGCTTGTTTTTAGCGGGTGGGTTAATCACGCCCGCAATGTGGCCCGAGGCCCCCATGACAAAGCGCTTTTTACCCGGCAACACTTGGGTGGAGGCGTACGCGCCGTCAATCGGCACGATGTGGTCTTCACGCGAGCCGTACAGGTACATGGGGGTATCGACCTGACGCAGGTCGATTTTTTCGCCACACACCGTGGCCTTGCCCGGTTTGATGAGCCGGTTTTCCAGGTAGGTATTGCGCAGGTACCAGGCGTAGTAAGGGCCAGGCAGGTTGGTGCTGTCAGAGTTCCAGTACAGCAGGTCAAACGGTGGTGGGGTTTCGCCCTTGAGGTAGTTGCCCACCACGTAGTTCCACACCAGGTCGTTGGGGCGCAAAAAGCTGAAGGTGCTGGACAAGTCGCCGCCCTTCATCAGGCCGCCCTTGCCCATTTCTTTCTCGCGGTACTGCACGAAGGCTTCGTCAATAAACACGTCCAAAATGCCGGTGTCGGTGAAGTCCAGCAAGGTGGTCAGCAAGGTGGCACTGTCCACCGGCTTTTCACCACGGGCCGCCAGCACGGCCAGGGCCGTGGTCAGCATGGTGCCGCCCACGCAGAAACCGAGCGCGTTGATGGACTCGTTGCCGGTGATCTCGCAGGTCACGTTAATGGCCTTGATGACCGCATCTTCAATGTAGTTATCCCACGTCTTGTGGGCCAAGGTGGCATCGGGGTTACGCCAGCTCACCACAAACGTGCGGTGGCCCTGGGCCACGGCGTAACGCACCAGCGAGTTTTCGGGTTGCAGGTCGAGGATGTAGAACTTGTTGATGCAGGGTGGCACCATCAAGAACGGCTTCTCAAACACTTTGGCCGTGAGCGGCTTGTATTCGATCAGCTGAAACAGCTCATTCTCAAACACGACCGCGCCTTCGGTGGTAGCCACGTTTTTGCCGACTTCGAACAGGCTTTCATCCGTCATGGAGACATGGCCTTGCTGCAGGTCATGTAACAGGTTTTTCATGCCCTTGGCAATGCTCTCGCCCTTGGTATCGATAGCCTTTTTCTGGGCTTCCGCATTGAAAGCCAAAAAGTTGCTGGGGGCGGCGGCGGCCATCCACTGCTCAATGGCAAAGCGGATGCGGGTACGGGTTTTTTCGTCGGCGTCCACCGCGTCGGCCAGGCCCATCATGGTGCGGTTGTTGAGCAAGTACACCGCAGCTGAATAGGCAGCCACCGGGTTGCTGCCCCAGGCGGCGTTGGCAAAGCGCTTGTCGCCGTGGGTGTCGGGCGCGGTCATGCCGTGGCTGAACAGCTCCATCGCGTCTTGCGTGTACTGTTGCTGCAGGGCTTTCAGTTTCTCAGGTGCAAAATGCACTTCAGGCGATTTGCCGCCCATGGCGGGGAAGCCGGCACCGGCGGAACCCAGATCCATGGTCTGCAAAGACTGCACCGCTTTGGACCAACCATCGGTCATGGACTCTTGAAACTGTTGGGCCGCTTGGGTCCAGAATTCGTTCGGTTGTTGCGTCAATTTGGCACCCTTTTTAGTGGAACTAGTCTAACCTCCAAGTATCTCAGGGTAAGCCCTACGAAATCCTGACATTCTGCTATTCCAAACCCCTATGTATATCGTTCCTATTGCCTGGCTGTATGTGGCCCTCATGATGAGCGTGGCCGAAGCCACCAACTCCAACGGCACCGTTTTGGGTGCGCTGGTTACCTTCGTGCTGTACGGCGCTTTGCCCATCGCGCTGATGGTGTATTTTATGGCGACCCCGGCACGCAAACGCCGCATCCGCGCCCGTGAAGCGGCCGAACTGCAAGCCCTACATCTGGCATCAAACCAGCCAGATGCAGGCAGCTTGGCGACCGCTGACACGGTCGCGCCGGTGCGAAAAGAACCGTAACGGGTTGGCCACGGTGCACCACGGCGCGCTGCTGTCGTTGCCATAGATGTCGGTCACGCCCAAGGCGTTCAGGCGCTGACGTGCCAACCCAGCCAGATCAGCCAGCCACTTGCCGCCGCCCAAGGGCTGGAAGCAATCTGCCGCTTGCGGGGTGTGTTCAACAAAGGCCGCGCGCACTTCATTGCCGACTTCAAACGCATCGGGGCCAATGCACGGGCCTAGCCATGCTATTATTTTTATAGCTGCTTGCGCAGATTCCACGGGGGCTAGAGCATCAAAAGACATAAAACCAGCCTCCAAAACTCCCACGTCGCCCTGCCCCACCAAACCCCGCCAGCCGGCATGCAGCGCCGCCACTTGCTGGCCCTCGGTATCGCACAGCAACACCGGTAGGCAGTCGGCAACCATCACGGTACAAGCCAGCCCGGGCGCTTGAGTCACAGCGGCATCCGCCACGCAGCCATCAGCCGTGCCAGGGGTAATGGGCTGCACTTGACTGCCATGCACCTGCTCCATAAACACCGGGCGCACACCCAGGGCAGACTGCAGCAGAGCCCGGTTGTGCTGCACGGCGGCAGGGTCGTCGCGCACGTGGGTGCCCAGGTTCAGGCTGTCCCACGGTGACACCGAAATGCCACCCGCCCGGGTGGTGCAGATAGCGCGCACACGCGGCGGCGCAGGCCATTGCGGCACCAGCCAGTCAACATTTGGTGGCAACTGCATGGCAGGCGAACTCAGTTGATGAAGTCCGGGCAGTTGGAAGGTTGCGCGTCCTGAAACGCCTGCAAGCGCATGCAGGCGTCAAACGCGGCCATCGTGCGCGGCAAGCCGTCCAGAGGCGTCTGAAAGCGCTGGGCGTTGAAAATTTGCGGTACCAGCAGGCAGTCGGCCAGCGTCGGCGTAGCGCCAAAGCAGTAAACCGAGGGCGCGTGACCCGCCGCCGTGCGCAAAGCATCGACCGCCACCAATTGGCGCTCAAAAGACTCTAGCCCCAGGCGTACCCAGTGGCGATACCAGGCGTTTTTGGCGTCTTCTTCCACTTTCAGGGTGCCGCTGAGATACTTGAGCACCCGCAGATTGTTGAGCGGATGAATCTCGCACGCCACCGACTGCGCCAACGCGCGCACTTGGGCACGCCCCAGCGGGTCTTGCGGCAACAGCCGCGGCTCCGGGCGGGTTTCATCCAAATACTCAATGATGGCCATGGACTGAGACAGCTTGTGGCCATCCACCTCCAGCAGAGGCACCAGCACTTCTGGCGCGGTGGACCGGTAGTCTTCGAGCAGGTGCTCGCCCTTGGCCAGATTGACCGGCACATAGTCGTAAGGCAAGCCTTTGAGCCCCAAAGCGATACGCACCCGAAACGAGGCCGATGAACGGAAATAGTTGTGGAGTTTCATGGCCGTAAGGATAAACCGACTCGGCCCAGCAAAGCGCGACACAAGGCCGTTACCATTGTGAATTCTTCCCGTACAAAAACCACGTCACCGGAGCCGCCATGATTCTTGAACTCGCTGATATCCGCATTCAACCGGGCCAAAACGCCGCATTTGACGAGGCCATTGCACGCGGCCTGCGCGACGTTATCAGCCACGCCAAGGGGTTCAAGGGCTACAAAGTCAACAAAGGCATCGAAAGCCCCGAGCGCTACATCTTGCAAATTTTCTGGGAGACGCTGGAAGACCACACCGTAGGGTTTCGCCAGTCAGATGCTTTTGCCCAGTGGCGTGCCATTGTCGGGCCGTTTTTTGCCAGCCCACCGGTGGTGGAACACTTCGACCTGCTCACCAAATCGGCCTAAATTGCCCCAACCATTGCCCACTGGAGACACCCTATGAACTACCTGTTTACACCTCCCGCCACTGTGTCGGTTCCCGTCGTGGGCACCTCGGAGCGCTTTCCGGTGCACCGCATTTACTGCGTGGGCCGCAACTACGAAGAACACGCCAAAGAAATGGGCTTTACCGGCCGCGAGCCACCGTTCTTCTTCATGAAGCCCGCCGATGCCGTGGTGGTGGTCAACGCCGAGCAACCTACGCCGGTGCCCTACCCCACGTTGACCGCCAATTTGCACCATGAAATCGAGCTGGTGGTCGCCATTGGTACCGGTGGCTGCAACATCTTGGCAGCCGACGCGCACAAGCATATTTATGGCTACGCGGTGGGGCTGGACATGACGCGCCGTGATTTGCAAAACGACATGAAAAAGCAAGGCCGCCCTTGGTGCATCGGAAAGGCGTTTGACCACTCGGCCCCGATCGGCCCCATCACCCCTGTGACCCTGGCAGGAGACATTGTCCAGGCAGAAATCGCCTTGCAGGTCAACGGACAAGACCGCCAGCGGAGCCACATCTCCAAGCTGATTTGGAACATTGCGGAAACCATTGAACAACTGTCCGCAGCCTGGGCGCTGCAGCCTGGCGATCTGATCTTTACCGGCACCCCCGAGGGCGTGGCCGCTGTGGTGCGTGGTGACCTGCTCAGTGGCAGCGTGCAGGGCTTGCAGCCGATCCAGATTCAGCTGGTCTAGCCGCGCCCAGCATGCTGCGCCTTCCTATCAAACATTGCCGCCAATGTGGCACTGCCGTAGCCTACCGCGTGCCCGACGATGGCGACACCAAACATCGCGCGGTGTGCCCTGCCTGTGCCACCATTCACTACGAAAACCCGCTCAATGTGGTGGGCACCGTGCCGCACTGGGGCGACAAGGTGCTGCTGTGCAAACGCAACATCGAGCCGCGCTGGGGCAAATGGACTCTGCCCGCAGGCTTCATGGAGCTGAGCGAAACCACAGCCGAAGGCGCTGCCCGGGAGACCGTTGAAGAGGCCGGGGCCCAGTTCGAATTGCAGGGACTGTTTTCGTTGCTCAACGTGGCGCGGGTCGGGCAAGTGCATTTGTTTTACCGCGCGCGACTGACCAGCGACCAGTTCAACCCCGGCCACGAAACCATCGAAGCACGCCTGTTTGCAGAAGACGAGATTCCCTGGGACGAGATAGCATTTCGCACCGTCAAGGAAACCCTGGAGCACTACTTTGAAGATCGCCGCACGGGCGTATATGGCATCCACACCGTGGACATCACTTGATTCACCATGGCGAAACTGTTTTTTCGTTACTCGGCCATGAACGCGGGCAAATCCACATCGCTGCTGCAAATTGCCTACAACTACGAAGAGCAGGGCCAGGCCGTACGCCTGTTCACCGCAGGCATTGATGACCGCAGCGGACAAGGCCAAATTGCTTCCCGCCTCGGGTTGCAGCGTCAGGCCGATATTTTTGAAGACCACACCGATTTTTTGGCGGTGGTGGGCACCGAACCGGCTCCCGCCTGCGTACTGATCGACGAATCGCAATTTCTGACCCCCGCGCAAGCCCGCCAATTGCACCAATTGGCGCATCTGCGGAATATTCCAGTGATCTGTTTTGGGTTGCGCTCCGATTTTCAAGGCAACCCGTTTCCCGGTGCGGCTCAACTTTTGACCCTGGCCGATGACATCGAGGAGATTAAAACCATTTGCGCCTGCGGACGCAAAGCCACCATGAACATCCGCCTGAGTGCGCAAGGGCAACGCGTGCACACCGGAGAGCAGGTGGAGATTGGTGGCAACAACCGCTACCTTCAGGTGTGCGCACGCTGCTTTTACCTCGGCGTTTCTTAGTGGCAGCACAAACGGCCGAGGCCGTGCGAGAATGTAAAAAAGTGTTAGAGGCGTTATGAGAATAAAAACCGCTCTGGTTGGAATCGTATTGACAGGCGCTGCGCTGGCCAGCGTCGCTATGTCCTTGGGGCGTGCACGCGGAGCAGCGTGGATTGGGCAGCCATTGTCCTTGGTGGTGCCTGTGCAACTGGATGCCGGGCAGACCGCATCCACGATGTGTGCTGAGGCCGACGTGTTTCACGCTGAAAGCAAGCTCGAGTCCAGCAAGGTATCGATTGCGGTAGAACCCACAGCGCAAGCCGACACGGTCAATCTGCGCATTACCTCGTCCACCTTGATCGACGAACCCGTGGTGACCGTGTATGTGCGTGCAGGCTGCTCCCAAAAAACAACACGCCGCTACGTGTTGCTGGCCGACTACCCAACGGACACCGCACCTGTAGTTGCACCAGCTTCTGCACCTGCCCCGGTAGAAACAGCACCTGCAAAACTTGCTGTAGTCGCTCCAGAAGCTTCGACTCCAAAAACTACAGACATAACTACAGCCGCAGTGGCGGCTCCCGCAACCAAGCCCGTGGCCGAGCGCCCACGCAAACCGGCGCCTGCACCGGCAAAAGCAGCAACACCCAAGGTTGTAGCTCACCCGGAAAAAGCGGAAACGCCACCTGCGATCAAGACCAACGAAGCTCCCCGCTCCCGCCTGAAACTCGATCCCTTAGAAAACCTGGCCGAACGCATCAAGACACTGGAAGCCACCACATCCACCGCGCCTTTGGAGGAAATGGTCAAAGACTCCCAACGCATCCAGCAATTGCAAAGTGATGTCAAAGCCCTGCTGGACCAGGCTGCCAAGAACGAAGCCAGCCTGATGGCCATGCGGGAACGTATGGAAAAAGCCGAATCGGAACGGGTCTCCATGGGCATCGTCTGGGCATTGGGTGCACTGGTTCTCCTATGTCTGGCCGGTATGGCTACGCTGTGGAACCGCCGCAAAGAATCGAACGATTGGCAACATAGCGTTCGGAATGAAGGTAACGTGCGGCCCGCGCCGACCGAACCACTGCAGCCGAGCCACAAGGTGCCCACTGAAACCGCGCCAGTACCTGTTACCCATGTGGCCGACCACGACTCCACCATACTGATGCCCATGCTGCGGAATGACTTCGACGTCGATGTCAACTTGATGGACATGGACACCGACTTCAGCAAACTGATGACGCCTGCACCCGCGCAACACGTGCCAACGCAGATTGCAAACCTTCAGGTAACTCGTTTCAACGAAACCCAGTTTTCTCACCACGACTTCAACTCAGACGCTATCGCAGATGTGCGGCAGCAGGCCGAATTTTTTGAAAAACTGGGCAAGGTTGATCAAGCCATTGAAGTACTGGAGCAGCGCATTCGGCTGAACAGCAAAGATGCCCCACTGCTGTATCTAGACCTGCTGCGTATTTCCAATGCGCATAATCTGAAAACCGATTTCAGACAGTTTCGTGATGAATTTGAACAGCACTTCAATGTCAACATTCCGGAATTCGCCCTGTTTCGCGACGAGGGACGCAGCCTGGAGTCCTACCCGTCCTTGCTGCAGCACATCTCGAAACTGTGGCCAACCGATAGCGCGCTGGACGTGATGTCCGCCTGTGTTGTGCGAGACCCCATGGAAAAGAACGCCGATCCCTTTGACGTCAGTGCATTCGGTGATTTGGTATTACTGCACGGTCTGGCGTACAAGCAGTTGCACAGCAGTGAAGCTAGCGTCAGCGGTCAAACACCAGAAAATTCCGAGCACATTGATATCGGAATGTAAAAAAGCCTCTGAGCATTGCTACTCAGAGGCTTTTACGTCGTTTCGTGGTCGGTGTGAAAGGATTCGAACCTTCGACCCCTTGCACCCCAT
>JBEEJM010000310.1:0-9966 GCA_041169205.1 Pseudomonadota bacterium
AAAGCAGTGGCGATTTGCGCGCCGTGCAAGAGCTGCTGGGCCACGCCAACATCACCACCACACAGGTCTACACG
Source organism: Pseudomonadota bacterium (assembly GCA_041169205.1). GTDB lineage: Bacteria > Pseudomonadota > Gammaproteobacteria > Burkholderiales > Burkholderiaceae_C > Allorhodoferax. The sequence continues at coordinate 75 of JBEEJM010000310.1, forward strand.
CGGCTGGATTTTCAGCACCTGGCCAAGGCGTATGACGCGGCGCATCCTCGGGCCCACGCCAAAGGGCCGAAGAAAGAATGAACACACATGACTGAACCGAAAGTCTCCACTCCCGATCCCTCTACCGACCCGGCAAGCCAGCCGCGCAACCCGCTACATGGCAAAACGCTAGAGAGCATCGTCACCGAGCTGTCGGAGCACTACGGCTGGGAGAACCTGGGCGAACGCATTCCGGTGCGCTGCTTTACGCAAGACCCCAGCGTCGGCTCCAGCCTGAAGTTTTTACGCAAAACGCCGTGGGCGCGGGAGAAGGTGGAGAGTCTTTACCTCTACATGCTGCGCTCGGTGCGCCGGGGTGGGGACTAACTACTCGTCGGGGCTGGCAGACCGGATATCCGTTCTCTGGCCCACGCTCGTCGCGCAAGCTCTGTGGCAACGACGAATGGGGTCGACGCCCGGACATCCGATCTGCCAGCTTGGTGGCGTGGTTGGTTGGGACAAGATGGATGCAAAATGGCTGGATGGTTTGCTGTAATGCAGCGATAGTCGACATTGAATGAACTTTTCCGATTGAGTGCGGTTCTGGTCTTTCACAGACTTCAACGATACGGTTGATGTCGACGATTGATAAGTCAACCAAAAGAAACATTGCGATGAATCTGCCACCTACGTCGAAACAACTTCGCTTGGCCTCACTTGGGCTCGCCTGTATTTCGCTCTATGGACTGGCGGACGCTTGGGTTGTCTTTGTAGCAGGTAGCATGGAGAAAGTTTCATGCAGTGGCACTTCCCAGCGTTTTTTCTGCATCGCAGGGGCAATGCTTGGACATCTGTTTCAGCCCAATTCCCCGTGGCTTGGCTATGTCATCTTCCAATGCATTGTTGGGATATTCGTGTTTTTCGGCGCTTGGAAGACTTATTTGCAAAGTTAGGACAAACTGGAACTTGCATCCAACTCCGCTACTGCATTAAGAACAACTTTGGAGCGAGCTAAAAGTCTGCAATCGGTCTTAATCAACCCGAAACCCATGCAAGCAGAAAGGGCCCAGGGGGCGGCCGATTTCTGCGCGTTTGGCAGCTGAGGCCGCCCCCTGGGGCCTTTCTGCATGCCCAGATGCGTCACCATCCCTCAATATTGGAGTCAAACCCTTGCAACATCTGGTGGCATTTAGACCGGTGATGTTGCAATTAACTAAGGGTTTCTACCGTGTTGCGGCTCTAGTATCCATTCTCTTTATCTTTGAGAGAACCCCAATGTCTTTGCAAACTCCTTTTTTTGGCAAGCGCCCCGCAGATCCGCTCACTCCCCGTCAAATCCAAATCCAGCCCGGCGGATTGTCGAGTTCCAGCACCGTCGTTGGAGGAAATTCACCGGTTGCGCAGACACCAGCATCCGCGACACCTACAGTCAGCACCGCAGTGCCTTCCCTTTCGGGGGCACCCATTAAGGAAGGCGGCAGCAAACTGACGGTGGGCCCCAATATCAAGCTCAAGGGCGTGGAAATAACCGACTGCGACACCTTGGTGGTGGAGGGTACGGTGGAAGCGACGATGGACTCACGCGTCATGCATATCACCGCGATCGGTGCATTCAACGGTTCGGCCGACATCGACTATGCCGAGATCCACGGCGAGTTCAAAGGCGACTTGACGGTGCGCGAGAAGCTGGTGATCTATTCCACCGGGCGGGTGAGCGGCAAGATCCGCTATGGCAAGGTGGTGATTGAGGAAGGCGGCCAAATGATGGGCGATATTCAGTTTGGCGCAGCCATCAAAGCCAAAGAGTTGCCGTCCTCAAAGATGGGCCTGCTCTCCGCGGCATAACGAAGAAGGGGGCTGGCCCTCGGATATTGCCCCTCACATCGGTTGGGCGCGGCCGTTGAGAGTCGCAAGCGACAATACGCCCATGAAAATCATTCGCCTGCGCGCCGGCAAAGAGCGCTCCTTGTTGCGCCGTCATCCATGGATATTTGAGTCAGCCATCGCCAAGGGCGGTGGCGACAGTGGCGAGACGGTTCGGGTTGAATCCGCTGAGGGGCAGTTCCTGGGCTGGGCGGCGTTCAGCCCCAGTTCCAAAATCCGCGCCCGGGTCTGGAGTTTTGACGAAGCGCAGCGCATAGACGCTAGCTTTTTCATAGCTGCTTGCGCAAGCGCCATAAGGGCTAGAGCCCGATTTGACATAAAAAGTGATGGCATGCGACTGATCCACGGCGAGTCCGATGGGCTGCCGGGTTTGATCGTAGACCGCTACGGTGACACGCTGGTGGCGCAGTTCACCTCGGCAGGCGTCGAAAAATGGAAAGACGTGATTGCCGACGCGCTCTTGGCCGAGACCGGCCTCATCAAGCTGTATGAACGGTCGGACGCCAGCAGCCGTAAGCTTGAAGGTCTGCCCGAAGTTACCGGCTGGCTGCGCGGTGACGGCCCGACCGACCTGGTGCTGCAAGAACACGACTGGAAATTGGCGCTAAACATTGCCGAAGGCCACAAAACCGGTTTTTACCTGGACCAGCGCGACAGTCGCGCCTTGTTTGCCCAGTACGCCCGCCGTCTGCAGTTTCAGCGGGTACTGAACTGCTATTGCTACACCGGGGGCTTCACCGTGGCGGCGCTGGCGGGTGGCGCGGCGCATGTCACCTCCATCGACTCCAGTGGCCCCGCGATTGCCAAGGGCGCAGCCAATGTGGCGCTCAACGGCTTTGACGCCAGCCGGGCCGACTTCATGGACGCCGATGTCAACGCCAGCTTGCGCAAATTTGTCGAGCAAGGCCGTACGTTCGATGCCATCGTGCTCGATCCGCCCAAATTTGCCCCCACCGTGGCCCACGCCGAGCGGGCAGCGCGGGCCTACAAAGACATTAACCGGCTGGCTTTCAAGATTTTGGAACCGGGAGGGGTTTTGTTTACCTATAGTTGTTCGGGCGGCATTAACGCTGATTTGTTCCACAAAATAGTGGCCTCCGCCGGGTGTGACGCTGGGGTGGATGGCTATATTCACGAGCGCATGGGCGGCGCGCCGGACCATCCGATGACGGTGAATTTCCCTGAGGGCGAATATCTCAAGGGCTTGGTCGTGATGCGGAAAGAATAGAACGCTACACTCCACGCTGCTGATTTTTGGGTTCCACTATGTCTTTGATTCCCGCCACCATCCTGACCGGCTTTCTCGGTTCCGGCAAAACCACGTTGCTTAAACGCGTGCTGGCCGAGGCCCACGGTCAAAAAATCGCCGTTATCGAGAACGAGTTTGGCGAGGAAAACATCGACAGCGAGATTTTGGTGAGTGACACCAATGAGCAGATCATCCAGATGAGCAACGGCTGCATCTGCTGCACCATCCGCGAAGACCTGCGCGCCACGCTGCGCGATCTGGCCGAGAAACGTCGCAAAGGCGAGTTGGTGTTTGACCGTGTGGTCATTGAGACCACCGGCGTGGCCGACCCCGGCCCGGTGGCGCAGACCTTCTTTATGGACGACGAGATTGCCGAGAGCTACCTACTGGACTCCATCCTGACGGTGGTGGATGCCAAGCACGCCGCCCAGCAGCTCAACGACCGCCAGGAAGCGCGCCGTCAGGTGGGCTTTGCCGACCAAATCTTTATCAGCAAGTCAGACCTGGTGTCCCAAGACGAGCTGGAAGCGCTGATGCACCGTCTCAAGCACATGAACCCGCGTGCGCCGCAAAAGGCGGTGCATTTTGGTGAGGTGGCTCTGGCCGAGGTGTTCGACCTGCGCGGTTTCAACCTGAACGCGAAGCTGGACATTGACCCCGACTTTTTGAAAGAAGAAGAGCACGACCACGGGCATGAGCACCATGACCACGAACATGGTGAGCATTGCGACCATCCTTCGCATCAGCATGACAACGCCCATGGCGACGATCACGGCCATGGTCACCACCATCACCACGATGACGACGTAAAAAGCTTTGTCTTCAAGTCCGAGCGCGCGTTTGATCCGGCCAAATTGGAAGACTTTTTGGGCGCTATCGTCAATATTTATGGCCCGCGCATGTTGCGCTACAAGGGCGTGCTCTATATGAAGGGCACCGAGCGCAAGGTGATTTTCCAGGGCGTGCACCAGTTAATGGGCAGCGATTTGGGGCCCGCTTGGGCAGATGGCGAGCAGCGTCTCAGCAAAATGGTGTTTATCGGCATTGATTTGCCCAAAGACATCTTGCTGCAAGGGCTGGAGCAGGCGCTGGTCTAGTGTTGGGTAGTTTTTGATTGACTAATTTCTGGCTAGGAGCCTCATGATTGTCTCGATTTTGCAACTGATGGGTTTTCCCAAGGGGAAGCCTGTACACTCGCGCGCCGGAGAAACCCCGTCAGAGAAGCCCGCAAAGGCAAAGAATGGGGACCAAGGCACCAAAGACCACGTGCAGGCCAGCCCTGCCAGGAGACAAGAAGTGAAAGCCAAAACTGGGAAAACTACCATCGCCAAGCCTGCTGCCAAGGCAGTGACTAACGCCACCAAAACCGTTGCCAAAAAAGTGGCTGCGGCACCTGCCAAAGCGCCTGCCAAGGCAGCGCCCAAGCCTGTTGCGAAAGCGGCAGTGAGGGTGGTCGCCAAAGTTGCTGTGCAGAAGCCTGTGGCCAAAGCGCCGGTGAAAGCCGTTGCCAAACCGGCGGCTAAACCCGTCGTGAAGGCGGTTGCTCCGAAGGTGGCTCCCAAAGCGGTGAGTAAACCCGCAAAACCTGTTGCCAAGGCCCCGGCCAAAGCAGCGGCTCCTGTAAAACCCGTTGCGAAAACCGGGGCCAAGTCGGCACCGGTGGTCGTAGCACCTAAAGCCAAAGTACCCGCCCCCATGCCCACACCCGTGCCAAAAGCTGCACCAGCCCCTGTGGCGCCAGCTGTATCGGCGGTTCCTCTTCGCGCTGGACGCCCTTCGTCGCGTTTGGCCCAATTGACAGTGCCTTCCATGGCGCAGTCCGTGGCTTCCACCGCTGCCAAAGCCAGCTATAGCCAATCGACTCCGTCCCCCGTCATCGTTCCTGCGTTGCCGTCTTCGATCAAAAAAGACCCCAAGCTGGCCAACAACTGGAAAACCAAGCCCTTGGCGGAGTTGACCGACGCGGATTTGATGGCCATGCCCGATTCCGAGTACATGAACGATGTGCAGATGGCTGCATTTCGCCTCAAGCTCTCCATCCTCAAGCAGGACATGCTGAACAACGCTGGCGAGACGACCGAGCACCTGCGTGAAGACACCTCTGTGGTGCCCGATCCTGCAGACCGTGCCACCATCGAAGAAGAGCACGCGTTGGAGTTGCGCACCCGTGACCGCGAGCGCAAGTTGCTGAAGAAAATCGAGCAGTCCATTGGCCGCATTGACGCGGGCGACTATGGCTACTGCGACGAAACTGGCGAAGCCATCGGTGTCGGCCGCTTGTTGGCCCGCCCCACGGCCACGTTGTCGCTGGAAGCGCAACAACGCCGTGAGCTCAAGCAGAAGATGTTTGGGGATTGATTCCGCGTTGCTGACAGTCCTCCTGCGCTAAACTGCTTTCATGGCCACTAACGAACGTCCCGGCTTACTGTCCAAGGTGGCCAAGTTTGTCCGCAATCCAACCAAGGATTGGTCGGAACTGGACTTGCCTGACCAGCCGCAGGAGAGTGCTTACGACAAGCAGGCGCTCAAAGCCATGATCGAGCGCAAGCGGCAAAACGACTTTGTCCGCAAACGCGAATTCGACCAACTGCGCAAGCTGCGCAACCGCGACCCTGCCACGATCGCCAGCATGGCGAGGCCGTCATTTTTTCAGTCCAGCATTACGACCGACTCCGATGGTCGTGCCGTCACGTTGAAAAAGATCGACGAGATCGAAGCCCAGATGTCCAAGCAGTGGTGGAAGGGCAAGCAGGAGGGTGCAAGCCGCAACGCCGACTTGGCAGCGCGTGACCCCCGGGCTGCGCCCGACAGCCAGAGCGCGATGTCCAGTCAATTCCCTACCCAGGCGCCTATGCTTGGGTCTGAACATTTCGCCCCCACTGAGGCGGTGGGCTTGCGTCCGAATGGGGACGTATTGCCACACGAATATGCGGCTACGCAGTTGCCACCCGGCAGCAACGCCGAAGCCGATGCCGTCCTGGCGCAGGCTTCGGGTGCGGGCCCCAGCGTGTTGGACGATGACCTTGATTTCACCCATTCGGATTTGTATGCCGCCCCGACGGAAGACATGAGCACCGACCCAGAATTGGAAGAAGCGGCGATCCGTTTTGCCAATGGCGACGATGCGGGCGCTGAAAAAGGTTTGCTTGATTCGTTGCGGACCCCCGGTGCCGCACCGGAGCTGGCTTTTTCATGGACTGCGGCCTTGCTGGACTTGTACCGGGCGACGAACAATCCGACGCAATTTGAACTGGCGGTGCAGGAGTTTGGAGCCCGCCTGGGCAAAGCGGCCCCGGCATGGGCACCCTTGGGGGCATCGTCTCCCGCGCAGCCGCGTGCGTCCGCTGCAGTGGCCCGTAGTGGTGCCAGCAGCGGCGAGCTGATTTGGCAGTGCCCCGCGACCCTGGATAAAGTTGCCATGGAAGCGTTGCGTGTAGCACTGTCGACCAACCCCACGCCTTGGAATGTTGGATGGAGTCGGCTGGACACCATCGCGGCAGATGCCATGCCGCTATTGCACGAGCTGTTTTCCAGTTTGTGCGAGGAGCCCGTGGCCCTGCGCTTTGCCGGAGCCGAGGTGCTGGTGCAGCGGTTGCGCCACATGACGCCCTCGGGAGACCGCAGCGTCGACAAAACCTGGTGGCAATTGCGCCTGGATGCACTGCGTGCCATGCACCTGATTGACGAATTTGAATTGGCGGCCTTGGACTACTGCGTCACCCTCGAAGTGTCTCCACCCGCGTGGCGCGAAGCCCAGTGCCGGTTCGAGACTGTCGAGAGTGCCGCTTCGGTCACGACCCCGAGCAGCCTCACCGCAATATCGGTGGCTGCTGTAGACGATGCGTCCAGTGCATCGGAGTTGCGCGGAGAAGTCTTGGGCGACGCTACGCGGGCATTGGCCTCGCTGGGCGAAGTTAACGAAGTGGGTGCGCAACTTGTGGTGTCTTGCCGCAATCTGGTGCGGGTCGACTTCTCGGCGGCCGGCGGCATCTTGAATTGGGTTGCGCTGCGCCAAGCCGAAGGCGGCCAGGTGCAATTCACCGACGTGCATCGCTTGGTGGCAGCGTTCTTTATCGTCATTGGCATCAATGAACATGGCCGGGTGATTCCTCGGCTAATTTGATCGCACCGTGCGCCAACGCACCGGGCTTCAAGCATCACTTTCATAACGTGCGCTAAGTCCTTCATTTAGAACGATTTTTGACCTCCTGAGAGGTTTGAAATCGCTTCTAAGTCCTTGATTTCATTGGAAAAAATTCTCGCAAGCCCACTTGCAAGCATGGCATTTGCTGATACAGTGCAAAAAAGTGCAATTAAGTGGTGAAAAGTGCCTCTGGATTGCTGATTTGACTGTTCTGCAACAAAAGGGTGTTCTGCTGTGTTTCAAGGGGCTTCTTCTCTCAGTCTGGATGGAAAAGGTCGGCTCTCTGTGCCGACCCGGCACCGTGACGTGTTGAGCGCCACCGCGAACGGCCAGCTGACTATCACCAAGCACCCGCACGGTTGCCTCATGGTGTTCCCCCGCCCCGAGTGGGAAAAATTCCGCGAACGCATTGCCGCATTGCCGATGTCGGCCCAATGGTGGAAACGCATCTTTTTGGGTAATGCCATGGATGTGGAGATGGATGGTACGGGCCGCGTCTTGGTGTCACCCGAGTTGCGCGCTGCAGCAGGTATTTCCAAAGACACCATGCTGCTGGGCATGGGCAACCATTTCGAGCTTTGGGACAAAGCAAGCTACGACGCTCAGGAAGCAAAAGCCATGCAGGGCGATATGCCCGATGTCTTCAAGGACTTTTCGTTTTAGGCGACCACGGTGGAAACGACATGGAACCATGCCACCGTATTGTTGAACGAAGCGGTAGATGCATTGTTCAAAGACGGGGCCAACGATTTTGCCGACGCAGCCGATGGCACCTATGTGGACGCCACCTTTGGGCGTGGCGGCCACTCCCGTCTGATTCTGTCGCACTTGTCGCCCCAGGGCCGACTGATTGCCTTCGACAAAGACCCGCAGGCGGTGGCCGAGTCCGCCGCCATTGCCGATCCGCGTTTTTCCATTCGCCACGAAGGTTTTTCGCGCTTGGGCGATTTACCCAAGCAAAGCGTGGCCGGGCTGTTGATGGACCTGGGCGTGAGCTCACCCCAGATCGACAACCCCGCACGGGGATTTAGTTTTCGTTTCGAAGGTCCGTTGGACATGCGGATGGATACCACGCGGGGCGAGAGCGTCGCGCAATGGCTGGCAACAGCAGAAGTCGATCAAATCACGGAGGTGATACGTGAATATGGTGAAGAACGGTTTGCTGGGGCAATTGCAAAGACGCTTGTTGCTCGCCGACAGGAACGGGGCCCAATTTCAACCACCACCGAGTTGGCCCAACTCGTGGCTGACACGGTCAAAACCCGCGAGCCGGGCAAGGACCCTGCAACGCGCACATTTCAGGCTTTTCGGATTTTCATCAACGCCGAGCTTGAAGAGCTGCAACAGGCGCTAGAAGCGAGTCTGGACGTGTTGCAGCCCGGAGGCCGTCTTGCCGTGATCAGCTTCCACTCGCTGGAGGACCGGATCGTCAAGCAATTCATCGCCAAGCATTCACGCGATGAGTACGACCGTCGTGCGCCCTTTGCCGCACCCAAGGTGATGAAGCTGCAATCCCTGGGCCGCACCAAGCCTAGTGATGAAGAAGTGCGTGGCAATCCGCGTTCACGCAGCGCCATCATGCGCGTGGCGATGAGGGTTGCCGCGTGATCCGGTTGAACCTCGTATTGACGCTGGCGGTGGTGGCCAGCGCGGTGTATCTGGTGAGCGTGCAGTACGAGTCGCGCCGGGTGTTTACCGAGTTGGACAAAGCCCGCGCGGAAGCGCGCCATCTGGATACCGAATTTGAGCGCTTGCAAGTCGAGAAGCGTTCGCAGGCAACCCCTGCACGGGTCGAAAAACTCGCACGTGAGAAGCTGCAGATGCGCCAGGTCACCCCGGCCATCACCACCTACGTGACCTATGCCAACCCGGTTGCCCACGATGCATCCAAGGGGGCCGCGAAGTGAGTCGCAGCGTGCAATACACCTCCAGCCCGCTGTTGGCCAGTCGCACGCCGGTGTGGCGCAGCAAATTTGTTGTGGGGGCGATTGCACTGGCATTCTTGGGGCTGGCGGCACGGGCTGCCTACATCCAGGTGTTTGCCAACGACTTTTTCCAGCGCCAGGGTGAAGTGCGCTTCGCACGCACGCTGGAATTGCCGGCCAATCGCGGTCGCATCCTCGATCGCAATGGCCTGATCCTGGCATCCAGCGTGCCGGCACCCAGCATTTGGGCCATTCCAGAAGATGTGGACGTGGACAAGGCGCAGCTGCAAAAGCTGGCCAAGCTGCTCGAAATGCCTGTGGGCGAGTTGTCCAAAAAGCTGGAAGACGATGACAAAACGTTCGTCTGGATCAAGCGCCAGGTCGATGCCGATACTGCAAAACAAATAGCCGCGCTCAACATCAAAGGCATCTACCAGCGCAAGGAATACAAGCGCCAGTACCCGGAGGGCGAATCGGCCGCGCATGTGGTGGGCTTCACCAATGTAGAAGACAACGGCCAGGAGGGTGTGGAGCTTTTATTCAACAAAGACCTGCTGGGACGCCCCGGCTTGCGCCACGTGATCAAAGATCGTTTGGGCCGTGCCGTCGAAGACGTGGGTGAAGTCGTGCAGCCCGTGGCCGGGCGCGACCTGCAGCTCAGCATTGACAGCAAGGTGCAGTTCTTTGCTTACCAAAAACTGCGCGAAGCGG
>JBEEJM010000311.1:0-2671 GCA_041169205.1 Pseudomonadota bacterium
ATCCACACCGCCGATCCTGATCAGGCAGTTTATTTTGGCGCTGCACTGGACTACTACCGTGTCATTGTGAACAACGGCACGGTACTGGGTTCTACGGGCGGCGAAACCGGATTGGCTTACACCTTCACGATCGGCACCGGATTTGCAGGCAAGAGTTCCGTGGACTGCAACGTCGGCCCCGATATGTTGGTCAATTGGAAACGCATTGCGTTTCCTCTGCAGGGTGGATGGTTGGCAACCCGTGGCAACCCTGCCATCACCACGAACACCGAAACTGCAACTGCCCCCGCCCCATCGTCTGAGGAAATTCAGGCATTGGTACTTCGCATTCTTCGCGAAGAGTTGCATCAACTCGCCTGAGGACACCCCATGGCCACCTTAAGAAGCTACATTTTTCTAGACCGTCTACAGCCACAATTGATGTGCCTCATGGGTGCTAACGCCCGCGGATTTTTGCCACGCCATAACGATGCTTCTTTGGTCATTGAGGTCGCTCCTGGCATGGACATTGAATGGCTTACCGATGTGGCACTCAAGCACGACGATGTCAAGCCCGGCAACTTGGTCGTCGAACGTCAGTTCGGTTATTTGGAATTTCATTCCAAGTACGCCGCGTCAGTGAAGTCTGCAGGTGCAGCCGTATTGGATGCAATGGGCGTCACTGAGAAGAGTGCTTTGAAGCCAGAAATTTTGGCATCCAAAGTGATAGACCGTGTTGACGGCTATCACGCATTTTTAATCAACCGCAGTAAGTCTGGAAGCATGCTCTTACCGGGTGAGTCTCTGTACATCATGGAGATGACGACTTCATCGTACGCACTGCTGGTCGCAAACGAGGCGGAAAAAGCAGCCAACATCAAATTGGTAGATTGCCGCTTCATGGGGCCAGCGGGGCGTTTGTATCTGGCGGGTACGGAGTCGGATGTGCGTGCGGCCGCAGCGGTGGCTGAAGCGGTGATCCGAGATGCCGGAGGTGCTGCATGAACACTGCCACCTTGCAGGATCAAATACGCACACAGGTGCGCAACGCGCTAGCCAACGCCAAAACTCAGGAAGCAGATCCCGTGGTGTCTTCCTTGATGCAGCGATTTGAGGCAGGCTATGTCGCGGGCAACCCTGAAATGATCGTCGCCTGCTTTGCGCCCGATATCGAATGGAGCTTGCCCGACGCGCGCCTGCTCAAGGGCCGCGGTGCAACCCTGGCCTTCTTAAGAGAGCGTTTTGCTAGTGCCAACGGGCCGAAGTTTTCCGAGTCACGCATGAACGTAATGGGCCAGGTGGTGGTGCAAAACTACAAAGTTAGCGTTCCACTGCTTGGTGGAAAAACCTGCACTTACGATGGCACAGACGTGTACCACATACGCGATGGGTTGATTGCCCGTAAAGATGCCTATTGGAAGCAAGTCGGCGCAATTCAAGCTGCTGCGAAACCCGTAGATACGCCAGCTTCTGGCATCGTGATCCCTTTGCGTGTTGGCACGGTGGCCGATGCGGCAACACTGACGGAACTCTTCAAACGCTTGGCCGCCAGTCCGGCCCTGTTGCAGGCCTCCGATGCGGGCTTGCTGCGTTTTGATTTGCGCTTGGATGCCGCTGCGGTTCAAGCAGTTGCACACATACCGTCCCCAAAGGCTGCATGTTGCGATGCCTGTGCCGCAGGACGCACCTGCGAGTGTGGCAGCAGCAAGTGCGACGTGCATGAACACAAAGCAGCAACCACCACCGAACTAACGGGCGTTATTGGTGAAAAAGCCGTCAAGGCGCTGCAACAAAACGTGAAGTCCGTTCGCTTGAACCCACAGGCGGTGATGACACCACTTGGAAAAGAAGCCCTGCGCAAGCGCGGTATCACTATTGACCGAGGAGATAAAGCATGAAAACAGGTACCGTCATCGGCCGCATCGTCGCGAGCAAAAGACTGCCCGAATTGCCAGCAGGTGCCTTGCTCGAGGTTCAGCTTGACTATCCCAAGGACGTTGTCGTTTGCTACGACCCTATGGGATGTGGCGTTGGCGAACGCGTACTGATAACTATCGGGGCTCCCGCAGCATGGTGGTTTGCCCCCGCACATCCGCGCGTAGTGGCGGACGCTTTGATCATTGCTTCATTGGACAACTACGAAACCCCCACGCCAATGCGGTAATTTCTTCTAATTTCCCCATCAACCTTTTTTAACCCCCAAGGAGACTCTTATGTCACAAGCAATCGGAATGATCGAAACCAAAGGCTATGTTGCCGCTTTTGCAGCCGCAGACGCCATGGTCAAAGCCGCCAACGTCAATATCGTTGGCAAAAAAGAAGTCGGCGGTGGCCTCGTTGCCATCATCGTCTCTGGCGATGTCGGTGCAGTCAAAGCCGCAACAGAAGCTGGCGCTGAAGCAGCGGGTGCGATCGGCACCGTTGTCTCTTGCCACGTGATTCCACGTCCCCACACGGATGTACAAAAAGCATTTGACGGCAAGTAAAACACCCAAGGAGGCCGTATGGCCACAATCAAAAAAACCGCAAAACCAGCGGCTGAGCTGCGGGTCTATCTAACGCTGACCGATCTGCAACGCCAGTTTTCATCGTGGATGAGTTCCCCGGTAGGGGCCCGAGGCTATGTCGCGATGCAAGGCATGCATTCCTTATTGGTCGAAATTGCGCCTGGTCTTTCTATCCAAAGGGTGGT
>JBEEJM010000312.1:0-23006 GCA_041169205.1 Pseudomonadota bacterium
ACGGCACGGGGAATTACGTCATTGGCATAGGCCTGTGCCTCGTTCTTGGCACGCTCACGCTCCTGCCCGGCTTTCAGCACATCATCAAACGATGCCTGAACCTGCTCAGGTGGACGCACACCGCCCTGCTGCAAATTGATGCCGACGACTTCCACGCCGACCTTGTAGCGGTCCAAAATGTCTTGCATCAGCTTACGCACTTGCGGAGCAATCTGGTCGCGCTCTTCCGACAGGGCGGCATCCATCTTCATGCGGCCGATGACTTCACGCACTGCGGTCTCCGCAGCTTGCACCACGGCATCCGACGGATTTTTGCTTTCGAACAGGAAAGCACGGGCATCGTTCAGACGGTACTGCACAGCGAATTTGATATCCAGAATATTTTCGTCCTGGGTCAGCATGGCCGACTCTTTCAGGCCAGTGGCCTTGAGCACCGTATCGCGGCCAATGTCGACCGAACGAATCTGCGTCACGAACACCAATTCATGGCGTTGAATGGGATATGGCAACCGCCAATTGAAACCTGCATTGACGGTAGATTTGTATTTACCAAACTGGGTAATAACCGCTTGCTGTCCCTCTTGAACGATGAAGAAACCCGTCCCTAACCAGATGAGCGCAACGACCGCCAAAATCAGACCCGCACCCACACCCGCACTCTTCATGTCAGGCTGAAAACCGCCAGAACCATTGCTCGGCCCATTGCCGCGGGGTGGCTGTGCGCCACCACCAAAGAAGCCACCGAGTTTGCGGTTGAAATCACGCCACAACTCATCAAGATCCGGTGGGCCTGCGTTAGAACCGCCTTTGCGTCCGCCCTGCGGGGGACTTTCAGGCGGTGGCCGCACAGGCTCGTTGTCCAGCGGTGTATTTTCCGGTTTTGCACCTTCCGACGGCTTGTCTTCCCCTCGACCCCATCGGGAGTCATTCAGGTTAAACACGCCAATCAGGCGCTGCAGCCAACCGGGCCGATTGCCCGCGTACGTGGGTAATTTCATATCTTTATCTCTGTCCTCAATGCGCAGATTGTGCCCAATCATTCGCCATCCCTCTTATTTTCAGGGGTATCGGCAGGCTCAGTACCAACGTTACCGCTCACACTCACGATTTCAGCAAGTCGCTGCCGCAACAAAGGCAGGCCCGTCATGCTGCGTGCGCTCACAAAAACACGCGGGGTTTGAACACTATCAATTTCAAATTCGTCCGACATGCGTACCGGTTGACGCTCCGCATCGAGTGCATCAATTTTGTTGAACACCAATAGCTGAGGAATGTCGGCGGCCCCAATTTCACTCAGCACGCGCTGCACCTGCTCTATTTGCTCGACGAAATCTGGATTGGACGCGTCCACTACGTGCAACAGCAAGTCTGCATCGACAGCTTCTTGCAACGTGGCCTGAAACGCATCGACCAAACCATGCGGAAGGTCGCGAATAAATCCGACGGTGTCCGACAGCGAAACCGAGCGCCCTGCTTCGCCCAGGTACAACTGACGCGTTGTGGTATCCAGCGTGGCAAACAATTGGTCCGCCGCATAAGCACGTGCTTTAACCAACGCATTGAACAAGGTGGACTTGCCCGCGTTGGTGTACCCAATCAACGAAATATTGAATGCATCACGACGCTCACGCTGACGACGTTGGGTCTGGCGTTGCCGCTTGACCTTGGTGAGGCGCTCTTTGGTGCGCTTGATGGTGTCGCTAATCATCCGGCGATCCAGCTCAATTTGCTTCTCGCCAGGGCCACCACGGACGCCTGCGCCACCGGTTTGGCGCTCAAGGTGCGACCAACGCCTGACGAGCCGGGTGCTGAGGTACTGCAAGCGAGCCAGTTCCACCTGCAACTTACCCTCGTGACTACGCGCTCGCTGGGCAAAAATTTCCAGAATCAGATAGGTTCTGTCGTTGACCGGCAACTCTAAGTGGCGCTCAAGATTGCGCTGCTGGCCGGGGCTTAGCGCCTGGTCAAACAAAATCTCAGTGGCACCAATTTGCTGTGCAAGCAGCTTGATCTCATCCGCCTTGCCGGAACCGATAAACAGCGCAGCGTCGGGAGCACGGCGCTTGCAGGTGACGCGCGCAACGGGCGTCATACCTGCCGTCTGCGCCAACAGACCCAGCTCTTCCAATTCGCCATCAAAATTGGGCAAGCCCAAATCTACACCCACAAGGATTGTCGGGGCGTCGGGAGTTTTGGAAGACGAAGTCAAATTAAAGGCGCTGAAACCGGACTCTCACAAGAATGACCGCACCACGCGGCCATTGCTTATGCTGCGGGAGCGTCCTCAGATCCGGGGGTCGCGAAACTCACCGCACGTCCAGGAACGATGGTGGAGATGGCATGCTTGTAGACCATTTGTGTGACCGTGTTGCGTAGCAACACGACATACTGGTCAAACGATTCAATTTGACCCTGCAGTTTGATGCCATTTACCAAGTAAATCGACACCGGTACATGTTCCTTGCGCAAAGCATTGAGGAACGGATCTTGCAGTAGCTGACCTTTGTTATTCACGATATTCTCCGTGTTCAAGAATTAAAGAAGCGTTGACGATACCACACCGTCAGCGGTCAATCGTCGTCTTTGCTTGAATAGGGGTTTTGCGAAGATTTCATTTGAATACGCAACGGCGTGCCCACCAAATTGAACTCTTTGCGAAAGCGCCCTTCCAGAAACCGTTTATAGGTTTCCGTGACGTGTTCCAACGAATTGCCGTGAACCACAATGATGGGAGGGTTCATGCCGCCCTGGTGGGCGTATCGCAATTTGGGACGGTACATACCCGTCTTTTTGGGTGTCTGGAACTGCACAGCCTCTAGCAAAAGCCTGGTGAGCACCGGTGTAGGCATCTTGCAGTTGGCCGCTTTGTGGGCCTGTGCAATGGAGTCCCACAGCGGGCCCAAACCTTGGCGCTTTTGAGCAGAAATCCAGTGCACTGTTGCAAACTTCAGAAAGCCCATGCGGGTTTCCATGGAACGTTTGACCAACTCGCGCTGGTATTCGTCAACGGCATCCCACTTGTTCACTGCAATGACCACTGCGCGACCAGACTCCAGGATGTAGCCCGCAATGTGTGCATCCTGATCGGTAACACCCTGCGTTGCATCAATCAACAACAATGCCACACTGGCAGACTCGATGGCTTGCAAGGTCTTGACCACAGAGAACTTTTCAATGGCTTCAAAGACCTTGCCTTTGCGACGCAGTCCTGCGGTGTCTACCAGTTCAAATTTTTGACCATTGCGCTCAAATGGCACCGATATCGCGTCGCGTGTGGTCCCTGGCATGTCAAAGGCAACCAGGCGCTCTTCACCCAACCAGGTATTGATCAGTGTCGATTTACCCACATTAGGACGCCCTGCCACTGCCAGTTTGATCACTGTAGGATCTTGTGCCGCAGCATCGTCATCCGCATCGGGCAGGTTCAAAGGATCCAGCGCCACCTCGATCAGCGTTTGCGTGCCTTGCCCGTGGGCAGCAGACACCGGAAACACTTCTCCCAAGCCCAATTCAAAGAACTCGCCCAATTGCAGGCCCTGGGTCATGCCCTCCGCCTTATTGGCGACCAAAACGCAGGGCTTGCTCAACTTGCGCAAGTAATTGGCGATTTCGTGATCTTGGCCAGAGATGCCTGCCCGGGCATCCACAACAAATACCACTACATCGGCTTCGGCAACGGCTTGGCGAGTTTGCTTTGCCATTTCTTTGTAAATGCCGCTGGTGGCATCAGGCTCAAAGCCGCCAGTATCAATGACAATGTATTCGTACTTTCCCTGCTTTCCCTGCCCATAGTGGCGGTCCCGGGTCAAACCAGCGTAATCGGCCACGATGGCGTCGCGGGTCTTAGTCAGGCGATTGAAAAGCGTGGATTTGCCGACATTGGGTCGACCCACCAGCGCGATAACAGGTTTCATGGGGTTGTGTCCGGGGTTTTACTCGGGCCTGAACCCAAACACGCCACCACGGCGTGTCATAACAATCAAGGTCTGTCCAGCAAGCACCGGAGCGCCCACAATGGCAGAGGCGTCAGTCGGGATACGGGTTAATGGTGATCCATCTTCACGTGACAAGAAGTGCAACCAGCCCGTCTCATCACCAACAATCACTGAGCGCCCCAAGAGCATAGGGGTTGCAAGTCCTCTAAAACGCAAACGCTCGGACAGCCAGACTCGCTCACCGTCTGAACGCTTCCATGCAATCACCTTGCCATCACTCTCCGCACCTACCACCAAGGTGTCATCCCCGTGCAAACCAGTGCTTCCGTTAGCGGGCTTGGACCAGAGCAAGCTAGCCTTGGCGGTATTCACACAGGCAACCGATGACTGAAAAGCCCGCAAGCAGGAGACATCTCCGACTCTGCTTACCCCGGCCACCAGATCGACCAAGCGCTCTACTTCATTGGTGCCACGGCTGTTCGCCACGGGAATGTCCCAACGAACATTGCCATTCAGTGGATTCAAACCCAACAAACGCCCCCCCATTCCGACCGCCAGGGTGTCGCCCACTGCGTAGAAAACACCGGCTTGACCCAGCACAAGCGCATCGCCCGTGCGTTGTTGTTGCCACAACTTGCGTCCATTGGTGGCATCGAAGGCAGAAACCGTTCGGTCTCCTGATAGTGTGAACACACGATCTCCGGCGACCAGCGGCGCGGTTAAGGTCGCGGCACCCAAGCGCTGTCGCCAGACTTCCTTGCCTGACTGCACCACCACAAGTTCATTTTCCCGTGTTACCACAGCCACGAAGCGTCCATCAGTTCCTACGCCTGCGGCAATCGGCGTACCCAATTGCATACGCCACACGTCGGCACCGGTATTGGCATCCAGTGTCGCTACAACGCCCGTTGATCCAGCAACGACCAGTTGCTGTCCAACAACTCGCATATCCACAGGAAATGCCCCAGCACCAACCGTATTGGTCCACGTTTGACTCACAGCAATCAACGCTGTGTTTGGACCTAAGTCCGCAGGCTTGGGTTTTTCAGGCCCCGCACACCCTGCAAGCAATAGGGCAGCGGTCACGCCAACCGCAAAATTAAAAGCAAATGCAGGAAACTTGAACCCAATCACTTGGTTGAATCCCCAGGGTAAGCACCCAAAGCACTCAGCTTGACCTCTACCAAACGACGGTAGTCCACCCGTTCTTCGAAACCCTTATAGGCTTGGAGATATTCAGTTTTAGCTTCCGATTTTTTCCCCTGCGCAAGCAGAATATCGCCACGCCGATCCGCCCGCAGTGCGGAAAAACTGTCGCCCATATCAGCATCTAGCGTTTTGAGTGCGTCATCGTAGGCCTTGGCATCCATCTGAATGCTTGCCAAACGCAATCTGGCAATGGCAACGTAGCCTTTGTCAGCGGCCTTGTCAGCCACCCACGACAACGCCGCTTTGGCACTATCGACCTGCCCTGCCTCGTATTGCGACTTGGCAACCAGCAATGCCGCCTGTTGCGCGTAGCTGGTCGAAGCAAACCGCTCTTTCATTTCGCCCAGCGCACGATCCAGCTTTGCAGAGTCAGCGCCGCGCGCCACTTTTTCAATTTCATCGTACATAGCCGCAGCTTGCGCCGCCTGCGTACGCTGCCAATATTGGTAGCCATTCCAGGAGGCTACAGCACTGAGAACAGCGATCAGGCACCAGGTAATGGCATTGCCATACTGATTCCAGAAGTGCTTGAGCTGGTCGAGTTGTTCTTGTTCTTCGAGGTCTAGATGATTCGCCATGGGACTATTGAGTTAAGCGGTGGATTGTAGGCTCTTGGCCCAGAGCGCTGGCTGTTCCAGCGATTGTGTAACTTGGGCAATGCTGCCGTCGCGCAGTGCCTTGACAGTCACCAGGCCCTGCGCCATTTCTTCCTCACCAAAGACCAGTGCAAACCGTGCGCCCGATGCGTCGGCCTTCTTGAATTGGGACTTCATACTGGCCATTCCGTCCGGGCTGCTGGCATGCATCTGCACACATACCCCAGCATTGCGCAATTGTTGAATACATGCCATAACGGCAGGCAAGGCACCCACATCAGTAACAATTGCATAGACATCCAGGGTCGGGGCAGTGCCTTGCAGGCCCTGTTCCTTCAAGAGCTCCAGCACGCGCTCCACACCCAATGCCCAACCCACTGCGGGAGCGGGTTTTCCACCAATTTGCTCGGTTAAGTAGTCATATCGGCCACCCGCACAAATGGTCCCCTGTGAGCCTAATTTGGTAGTAACAAACTCAAACACCGTCAGGTTGTAGTAGTCCATCCCCCGAACCAGCCGCGGGTTGATGCTGTAGGCAACGCCGTTGGCGTTCAAAATAGCCATCACCGTGTCTAAATGCGCACGCGAAGCACCGCCCAAGAAGTCCAGCAATTTGGGGGCCGCTTCGATAACCGCTTGCATTGCTGGGTTCTTGCTATCGAGCAAGCGCAGTGGATTCAGGTGAAGTCGACGTTTCGCCTCGTCATCGAGTACGTCCAAGTTGCGCTCAAAATGGGCAATCAACGCCTCACGGTGCAGGTTGCGTTCATGGGGTTGACCGAGACTGTTGAGTTGTAAGGCAACATCCGTCAAACCAATCTCTTTCCACAACGCGCATGCCATGAGAATCAATTCAGCATCGACTTCTCCACCAGAGAATCCCAATGCTTCAGCGCCAATTTGGTGAAATTGCCGGTACCGCCCGCGCTGTGGCCGCTCATGCCGAAACATGGGGCCCATGTAATACAGCCGCTTTCCACCGTTGTACAACAGCGAGTGCTCGACCACCGCACGAACGACGCCGGCCGTACTTTCGGGCCGAAGAGTCAGCGCCTCGCCGTTGAGCCGATCTTCGAAAGAATACATTTCCTTTTCGACGATATCGGTCACTTCTCCCAGCCCACGCACAAACAAAGCCGTGGGCTCCAGAATAGGTGTGCGAATATTTTCGTAGGCAAAACGTCGCATCAACGATCGCACTTGTTCCTCGAACGATTCCCACCGGGCCGATTCAGGCGGCAAGATATCGTTCATGCCCTTAACCGCAGAAAGCTTTTCCACTCTGCGTGCTGCAGTGTTTTCAACCATGCAATGTCTTACCCAGGAATTGTTGTTGCGCCTTGTCCAAAGCGCTGCTGAATGTAGTTTTCTACAACCGCTTGGAATTCGGTTGCAATGGTTTCACCACGCAGTGTCATGCGCTTTTCACCATCAATAAACACAGGCGCGGCGGGTGCTTCACCGGTCCCTGGCAAGCTGATACCAATATCCGCATGCTTGCTCTCTCCAGGGCCGTTAACAATGCACCCCATGACGGCCACTTTGAGATTTTCAACGCCGGGATAACTCAATCGCCACACAGGCATCTGTGCGCGCAAAAAGTCGTCAATTTGTTTGGTCAGTTCCTGGAAAGTGGTGCTGGTGGTACGCCCACACCCCGGGCAGGCCGTTACGCTAGGTACAAAAGTGCGTAAACCCAGTGCCTGCAAAATTTCTGAAGCAATGACCACTTCTTGCGTTCGTGCCTCGCCCGGCGCGGGCGTCAAAGACACACGAATAGTGTCCCCAATCCCCTCTTGCAACAGCACTGCCAGTGCGGCGCTAGACGCAACCGTACCCTTGGTACCCATTCCTGCTTCCGTCAGTCCCAGATGCAGCGGATGGTGCGAACGCCGTCCCAACTCCCTGTAGACAGCAACCAGGTCACGAACGCCACTGACTTTGCACGACAACATGATTTGGGCTGGGTCCATGCCCATTTCCTGTGCACGTTGCGCAGAACTGATCGCAGATGTAATGAGTGCCTCGTACATCACCGGCTTGGCGTCCCAGGGTTCCACACGACGGCTGTTGTCATCCATCATCGAGGCCAGAAGCTCCTGATCCAAACTGCCCCAGTTGACGCCGATGCGTACAGGCTTATCCCACCGCATCGCAACGTC
Source organism: Pseudomonadota bacterium (assembly GCA_041169205.1). Taxonomy (GTDB): domain Bacteria; phylum Pseudomonadota; class Gammaproteobacteria; order Burkholderiales; family Burkholderiaceae_C; genus Allorhodoferax. The sequence goes on from JBEEJM010000312.1 coordinate 7,903, forward strand.
GATCATCTGCCCGAACTGACGGTCTTTCTTGTCACCCTTCCCGACGTTTCCGGGATTGATACGGTATTTGGAAAGCGCTTTGGCACACTCCGGAAAATCCGTCAGCAAACGGTGTCCGTTGTAATGAAAATCACCAATCAATGGCACGTCAATACCCATACGGTCGAGTTGCTCGCGCACATAGGGAACCGCTTGCGCAGCTTCTGGCGTGTTAACCGTAATGCGCACCAACTCGGAACCCGCATTGGCCAACTCTTTGACCTGAATGGCGGTGCCCACCGCGTCAACGGTATCGGTATTGGTCATGGACTGCACTCGTACGGGAGCCCCTCCACCCACCGTGACTACACGAGAACCCCACACCACTCTCGACTGCAGAGACCTTCGGGTAGCTGGGGAAGCCAGCGCGATAGGTATTTTTCTGTCCACTATTTCACCTCAAATCGAGCGACATTGTCTTTGGCAATAGTGTCCAAAGGAAAGGGCTTGCCACGCACTTGCACATCGGTCACGTCAGCGCGACCAATCACAACTGTTAGCGGAAATGCTCCGGACGCAGTTGCGCTTTCACCCACCTTGAGCGTCGTATTCAATTGCACGACACCCTTAGCGTCTTTGACTTCCAGCCAGGCTGTGCCTCGAACTTTAAACACGATAGTCTCTAGTACTGGCGCGCCTATTTCGACCACTTTTTGTACCGGTCCTTCAATGATCGCAGCACTTGACGGAGTCGGAACAGACGGAAGCAGCGGCGCACTGGCAACGGGTGCTGGCTCTATCGCACTTGGAATAATTTGCACGGCAGTCGCGCTGGTGCCCAGCATTTGTGCGGCGGGCAACGCCACAGGCTCTGCCCCGTCTTTGATCGATCCCGTGTGTGAATCAGGAAAAAACACCAGCACCACAACGCCCAACATCAGGGCAATCACCGCCAGTACGGCCGGTTTAGCCAAGAAGTCAGGTACGGCCATGCCACGGGAGTTGTTTGGCACCGTAAACGGTGCATTGATTCCACGGTCATCACTACCCAGGCGAGGTGTTGCTGACTTGGGTAACAATGCCATGATGGGCGTAGCGTCAATTTTTAAAGCACGGCAAACACCCGCCGCCAGCGCCCGAACAAACACTGCGTCTGGCATTTGATCAAACCGATTCGCCTCCAGCGCCTCTAACTTTTTGACAGGTACTTTCATCGCCACTGCAAGCGCGGCGATGTGCAACCCAGAAGCTTCTCGGGCCGCTTTCAGCATCGCGCCCGCAGTAGGGGAGATCGTCTCAAGAGTAACCGACGACGCCACAACTTCTGCCTCAACACTATTCATTAAATGCACCTCTGTCATACGCCGAGGCCTCCCGCGATTGGGCAAAACGCTTTTTCAGCTGTCCCGCCAACTGCGCCATGGCCTCGCCATTGGCCAACTTTCGCTCGACCTTAATCCCCAGCCACAGCGACTCGGCGTTGGCTAACTCACTGTTGTTCAGTCGTCGTACATAAAATTGTGATTTCACAAAATCTTCACGCTGGTACAGCAACAACGCCAGGTTGTAGCCGGTAACAGGATTGGCGGCATCCAATTCGTAGGACTTGAGAAAACTCGTTTCCGCATCCCTGGTCAAGCCCATGCGTAACTGACACGAAGCCTGCGCCGCCCAGGTGTTGGCCCGCCGACCGTAGCCCGCGGTGTCCAGCGCACTGCTCAACAGCTTCAAACCGTCGATTCCGCGACCTTGGTCACAAAGGAACATACCGTAGTTATGCTTGGCATCGGCGGAGCTTGGACTCAAGGACAACGCTTTCTGGAAGCTGGATTCGGCCAGTACGTTTTCACCCAAACGACTGTAAATCAAGCCGCGCATGTTGTATGACTCAAACCAATTCGGATCGGCAGCGATGGCCTGTTTAACTTCGTCCAGGGCTACCGTGTACTTTGCATCAGTGAAATACAGCACCGCCAAACGCAGGCGATTGGTGGCGCGCTTTCGTATCTCTGGCTCATCGGAGTCAGTGAAAGCGTCCGATTGAACGGTGGCGCTGGACGTGCTAGTGGCACAGCCTGTGATCCCTGCGCCTAAAACAATCGCACCGAGCAAGCAGACCAGCATAGAAAACAACGGCAGCGACCAACGACGAACATCAATCATTAATTACTTCCTTTAGCCCATTTGATTCACCGCTGGTGACGCTCTTCATCATGATCACACGCTGTTTTTCCATACGCTTTTGAACGGCCGTGCGGTCTTGCACGTCACCCGCCAGTTGACCGCATGCCGCGTCGATATCTTCACCTCGCGTTTTTCGCACCGTGGTCACTATGCCAGCGTCGCTGAGGATTCTCGCAAAAGCAAGCACGGTCTTTTGAGACGAGCGGAGAAGGCCTGAAGCAGGAAATGGGTTGAACGGTATGAGGTTGAATTTGCACCAACCCGTTCCCGTGTCCGTCTGTACCAGCTTGACGAGCTGTTGCGCGTGTTCCACCGAATCGTTGACCCCGTCGAGCATGCAGTATTCAAAGGTAATGAAATCCCGGGGTGCGTACGCCAAATACCGCTTGCATGCATCCAGAAGCTCCGCAATCGGGTACTTTCGATTCAATGGAACCAGATTGTCACGAAGAACGTCGTTAGGCGCATGCAATGACACGGCCAATGCAACCGGACAATCCAGACCAAGGCGATCCATCATAGGAACGACTCCAGACGTCGACACGGTCACGCGCCTGCGCGACAAACCATAGCCATGGTCGTCCAGCATTACCCGCAACGCACTGACAAGCACGGTGTAATTTTGTAACGGCTCTCCCATGCCCATCATGACCACATTCGAGATGACTCGATCAGAGACGCCCAGATGGCTACGCAAGAAATGCTCCGCAAACCAAAGCTGGCCAACGATCTCTGCAACAGTCAAATTGCGGCTAAAACCCTGGTGACCCGTCGAACAAAAACGGCATCCCACAGCACATCCCGCCTGCGATGAAACGCACAGCGTGCCACGTCCCTCTTCCGGGATAAATACGGTCTCAACCGCGTTGCCGTCACCCACGTCAAACAACCATTTGATCGTGCCGTCTGCGGAAATGTGTTGGGAAATAACATTTGGCGCTTGTACGTGCGCCGATGTTTTGAGTTTTTCTCGCAGCGATTTAGCGAGGTCACTCATTTGATCAAACTGGGATGCACCTTTCTGGTGAATCCAGCGAAACAACTGAGTTGCGCGAAAACGCTTTTCCCCCAGCCGTTCGCAGAAGGCGGCCAAGCCCTCGAGGTCGTAATCGAGCAAATTGGCCGTCATTGCATAACTTAACGTGAGTAAACGTTCATGCCGGGGAAGAAAAAGGCAATTTCAACGGCAGCGGTTTCGGCAGCGTCTGATCCGTGAACAGCGTTGGCATCAATGCTGTCAGCAAAATCGGCGCGAATGGTTCCAGGCGCAGCCTTCTTGGGATCCGTAGCACCCATTAGGTCACGGTTTTTCAGAATGGCGTTTTCGCCTTCCAGTGCCTGAATCATGACGGGACCGGAGATCATGAAATCAACCAGGTCCTTGAAGAAAGGACGTGCTTTATGCACACCGTAAAATGCTTCAGCATCACCACGCGACAGGTGCACCATACGGGCAGCCACAACCTTCAGGCCTGCAGCTTCAAAACGTGCATAAATTTGACCGATCACGTTTTTGGCAACGGCGTCAGGTTTGATGATGGAGAGAGTGCGTTCGATTGTCATACGAGGTAATTCCTGAGCTAAAAAAATGATTCTGTTCATGATTGAACAAAGCCGCTGATTTTAGCATTGTGTGTCAGCGGCCCCGGCCATTGCGTTTGGGGCCATTGCTGCCACCGCGCGGACGTTGCCCGCCATCCTGACGTTGCCGCGTAAAGCTGTCGGCCCCGATATAGCCAAAAGCCGTCTTCATGGGGTCGGGTTGCGATGCACCAGGCTGGCGCTCTGGGCCTCTGTCCGCACCACCGCGATTGGTGGGCTTTTTGCGTGATCTATCTTGCGGTGCCGGACCATTGCCGCCCTGTGAGCCTTGGGCACGTTGTCCGTTACCTCGGGGGCCACCAGATCGACCGCCCCTGCGGTTATCCCTCGGGGGCTGGGAGTCGGCACCTTCCTCGCCCGCAGTTGGAGCGCGTCGCCCCCCTGCAGCCTGCATCAGCGCGCGGATATCCGCATCATCGAGCTCCATACAAGCACCGCGCTTGAGGCCGCGCGGCAACATCATGGCACCATAGCGTATGCGAATAAGGCGGCTAACGGCATGGCCCACCGCTTCCAGCATGCGGCGCACTTCGCGATTTCTGCCCTCGGAAATCGTCACCCTGTACCAGCAATTGGAACCCTCACCACCACCATCTTCGATGGACCCGAACTGAGCCAGGCCATCGTCCAGGTTCACGCCGGCGAGCAAACTTTGCTTTTCTTCCTTCGTCAAAGCCCCGAGCACGCGCACTGCATACTCGCGCTCCAAACCAAACCGGGGATGCATGAGGTTATTGGCTAATTCGCCTGAACTGGTAAAGAGCAACAGCCCTTCGGTATTCAAGTCCAGACGACCGACAGATTGCCACTTGCCGTTTTGCAACTTAGGCAACCGACGAAACACGGTGGGCCTGTTTTGGGGGTCATCGTGCGTAACCACTTCCCCCACGGGCTTGTGGTACGCAATGACCCGGGCTGGCGGCGGGTCAATACGGACGCGAATCGGCTTTCCATTGACTTTAATGCTGTCGCCAAACTGAATGCGCTGCCCGATATGGGCCGGCTCGTTATTCACCGAAATGCGGCCTTCCAGAATCAGCTGCTCCATTTCAAGGCGAGAGCCCATACCGGATTGAGCCAGTACCTTGTGCAGCTTAGGTGTTTCTGCCATCGGTGCTAACACACGCTTCGGCGGTGCCAAATCGGACAACTCTTCATCCGCATCAAATTGGCCAGAAACAATGTCACCAAATCGGTTCGCCTTCACCGGCACTACCGCTGCGGGCACATCGTCGATATCAGAGGGTTCGTCAGAGGAGTGAATATCAGTCATGGTTTAAATCCGTCAAAGGGGTTGCGGCTGAGGAATCTGCGACTTCCAGTGGCATGTCCAATTGCAGTTCGGCTCCTTCCAGGGCCAGTGTGTCTACAGCCGAAGCGGCAGCCTCATTGCTGATCGCGTCGACAAACGATCCAAAAACTTCCGAAGCCTGCGAGGGGCTTTCCAACAAGGGGAGTTGGTCAAGCGACTCGAGGCCCAAATCATCTAAAAATTGCCGGGTGGTGGCAAACAACGACGGCCGCCCCGGTGCTTCCCGATGGCCAATAACTTCCACCCAACCACGGTCTTCCAGTTGCTTGAGTAGCAACGAACTAATCGTTACGCCCCGAATGTCTTCCATGTCCCCACGCGTCACCGGTTGCCGATACGCAATGATGGCCAACGTTTCCAACGTAGCGCGTGTGTAACGCGGTGGCTTTTCAGGATGCAGGCGGTCCAGATACTCGCGCATTTCGGGCCGACTCTGAAAACGCCAACCCGTAGCAACGTTAACCAACTCCACCCCCTTACCCGCCCAATCGTGCTTCAAATCTTCGAGCAACGATTTAAGCGTATCAACACCCAGCGACTCATTGAACAGCGTGCGCATATCGCGCACCGGCAAGGGTTGCTGCGAGCAAATCAATGCGGTCTCCAGGACTCGCTTTGCATCCGCCATATTCATAGTGAGGCTTGTTCCGCGAACACCGAAAAACGGTGTGAAATCAACAATGACTGTATTTGGAGGGCATCTGGCATGAGAACCATGCTGTGCCTACCCACAGCAACGCGCCGGGGTAAATCAAGGGCTTAAGTGCCGCTATGCCCTATTGTAACTGAGGCCCAAACTTTGCAATAGCCTTGAAAAGTCGGGTGGCACCTGAGACTCAAATACCATTTCCTGACCTGTTATGGGATGCGCAAAAGCCAGGCGACAGGCATGCAGCGCCTGCCGAGCCATGAGAGGCACCACCGTCCCGCCATACACCGTGTCGGCCACCAACGAGTGACCTAGGCTGGCCATGTGCACCCGAATCTGGTGCGTGCGCCCGGTATGCAAAATGCACCGTACAAGGCAATAGTCACCCGAGCTGCCCAGGTGAATGATGTCCGTTTTGGCGGTTTTACCCGACGAACTTTGCAAGTCAACCACGGCCATGCGCAGCCGGTTTCTGGGATCCCGCCCAATGGGCGCATTCACCGTGACCTCAGACCTCCCCGCCCACGGCTTGTGTGCCAATGCCAGATATTGCCGACTAACCTGTCGCGCCGCAATCGCCTGAACCAGCGCGTCCATGGCTCTGCGATTGCGGGCAACGACCGTCAAACCACTGGTGTCTTTGTCAAGCCGGTGCACGATGCCCGCCCTGGGCATCACGCTGGCCGCGCTGTCATAAGCAAGCAATGCATTGAGCAAGGTGCCGCTCCAATTGCCCGGCGCGGGGTGAACTACCAGCCCAGCAGGCTTGTTAATCACCAAGATATCCGCATCCTCGTAGACCACGTCCAAAGGAATGGCCTCGGGTTTGAACGCCTGGCTCTGTGGCGTCGGGCGCAACTCCAGCGTCCACTGGTCGCCCGCCTTGAGCTTCTGCGCGGTCTTGAGAACAACTAGCCCATTGAGCGTCACCGCGCTCGCATCAATCAATTGCTGCAGGTAACTGCGCGAAAATTCTGGCGCCACTTCTACTAGCGTGCGATCCAGGCGTTGGCCATGTTGTTCGGCGGACACCGTACCCTGACGCAGCTCCAGTTCACCCGTGCTTTCTTCCCCTTCTTCAGCATCGGTATCCCCTGGGGGGGTCGATATAATCGCGGCGGTCTGGTTCAAGAAGGTTTCCCACAATGTTGCGTGTCAAATTATCGGTCGTTTATGCCTGTCTGCTGGCGACTGCTGCCCTTCAATTGGGCGGATGCTCAACAGCACCGGTGGACAAAACCGCAGGAATGAGCCCTAACACCTTGTACTCGGAAGCCAAAGACGAGATGGGCAACGGACAATGGGACAAGGCAGTCACCACGCTGGAAAAGCTGGAAGCCCGTGCCGCTGGCACCCCCTTGGCCCAGCAGGCGCAGCTCGACAAGGCCTACGCCCATTACAAAACGTCAGAGCCAGCCCAAGCCATTGCAGCGCTGGATCGATTCATGAAGTTGCACCCCGCCAGCCCAGCACTGGACTATGCGCTGTACCTCAAAGGCATCATCAATTTCAACGATGACCTGGGTATGTTCTCTGCCGTGACCCGCCAAGACCTGGCCGAACGCGACCAAAAAGCCGCGAAGGAGTCTTTTGAATCCTTCAAAGAATTATCTACGCGCTTCCCGGACTCACGTTATGCCCCCGACGCTCGCCAACGCATGAATTACATCGTGAATTCGCTGGCGCAATACGAGGTGCATGTCGCCCGCTACTACCTCAAACGTGGCGCTTTTCTCGCCGCTGCCAACCGCGCACAAATTGCCGTAACCGATTACCCAAACGCCCCAGCCGTGGAAGAGGCGTTGTTCATCCTGTACAGGTCCTATGACGCGCTGGCGATGGCGCAGTTGCGAGACGATGCCAAGCGTGTTCTGGAAACCAACTACCCGCAGTCTGAGTACGTCACCAAGGGGGCGAAAACCAATACGGATCCGTGGTGGAAGGTGTGGTGAGTGCTTCCAGCGCCTCCATCCACTGGCTCGGCGACTCCAGCCGGCGCATCGCGGGTAAGGCTGCCAGAAGTTTTTTACCGTAAGACTTCTGTTGCAAGCGCACATCGCAAACAACCAACACACCCCGGTCTGTTTCACGGCGTATCAACCGCCCCGCACCCTGCTTGAGGGCTACCGCCGCTTGCGGCAACTGCAATTCCCTGAAAGCATTTTTGCCAAGCGACTGAAGTTGCGCAGCCTTTGCTTCTTGCAAGGGATCGTCTGGTGGTGCAAATGGCAACTTGTCGATGACCAGCAACTGCAAGGCATCCCCAGGCACATCAATCCCTTCCCAGAAGGACGCCGATGCCACCAGGACACACCCCGGCTGGCCATCATTGTCGGCACGGCAAAAACGCGCCACTAATTCTCGTTTGGACGCTTCACCTTGAACCAGCACTTGCAAGTAGTTCTGCCCCACCAGGGTTTCTCGCAATGCAGCACCAATACCCCGCATGGCCCGCAACGTCGTGGTGAGCACCAGGGTTCGCCCCCCTAAAACGCAAGCACCCTGCGCCACCAGCTGCGCAACCGCTTGGGCATGACCTGGGTCCGCCGGTGCGGGCATATCCTGAGGAACATAAATCGCCGCCTGGGACGGGTAATCAAACGGGCTTTGCACTTGGAGGACGCGTGCAGACTCCAGCCCACAACTCTGCAAAAACAGGCCCAATGTCGCATCGTGGCCTAGCGTTGCAGACGTAAATATCCACGATTTCCCCGGGGTCTCGCCGCCATCTAACCCCAGCACGCGGGATTGCATGGCCTGCGCAATGTCCATGGGCGAATGCACCATGCGCACCTGCTGACCTAGGTCCAACCAACGCACATAGCCAGATTCGGTGTCAGATAAAAACAGCGTCAGGCCTTCGCGCAAGCCACGTACGCGCTCTTTCAGGACCGTCATTTCCGGTGACACGTCTGTCACCGCAGTCAGCGCATTGTGTGAAGCGCCCATGGCATCCAACAAGCCTTGTGTAGTCTCAAGCCATGGGGCCTGCGACACACCTTGCGGCAAACCATCCCGCCAGGCCAGTCGCCCTGTGCGGGTACCCATCATCTGGCATAAGTCTTGTACCGCCTGCTGCAGTGCAGACACCAGCCTATCCCAAGGCGCAAAACCACGGGCATGTTGCTGCCCAGTCCTTAACAAATCGGACGCAAATGACAGCACTTGACCGGTGGAAAACTGCTGCCCCAAGAACTGCACACCAATTTCACTGAGCTGGTGTGCCTCGTCAAACACGACCGATCGAACGGATGGCAGTAGTTCCGCGACACCCGATTCACGGACATTCAAGTCTGCAAAAAACAGGTGGTGATTAACCACCACCAGATCGGCCCCCAGTGCCACTCTGCGGGCCTGGTTGACATGGCAGGACTGAATCTGAGGACACTTGGTACCCAGGCAGTTGTCGCGGGTTGAGGTCACCAGCGGAATGACGGGTGAACTGTCATCGAGTTGCTCCAGCTCCGCCAAATCTCCATCGCGTGTGGCATGCGCCCAGGACTCCACTTGGGCTAACTGCAACAGCGCCCTCGCATCGTTGGGAGCAATGCACTGCCTGGCTTCCTCCAGCCGATGCAAGCACAGGTAGCTGCTGCGCCCCTTAAGCAGCGCCACGCGCGCCGCCACCCCTAGCACAGCCATCAGCCGGGGAATATCACGCTTGAACAACTGATCCTGCAAGGCCTTGGTGGCCGTAGACAGCAGCACGCGCTCGCCACTCAACAGGGTCGGAATAAGGTAAGCAAATGTTTTCCCAACCCCAGTGCCGGCCTCCACCACCAACACGCCGCCCGCTTCAATGGTGCTAGCCACCTCCAATGCCATCTGGGTTTGTCCAGCGCGAGGAGAGAACGCCTCGACCGCATCACTCAACGGGCCGCCAGGCTCAAACGCCTGCGCCACAACACGGCGTAAATCCATGCGTCAGGCGGGCTCGCTGGGGGTGATTTCCCGCTCGATACGGGCCATTTCGTCACGCAGCGCCAGTCGTTTTTTCTTGAGACGTCGCATCATGAGCTCATCGACAGGCACATGCGCTGCCGCACCGTCGATCAATGCATCGAGGTCGCCGTGTTCCATACGCAACTCGATCAAGCGGCGTTCAGGGGAGTGAAGATTGGATTCCAAAAGATGAGAGAGTAAGGGGGAAAGTACTGGGACAAATCGCGTTGCAATCGCCTGCGCTGCCTCGATAATACGGCTAACGCCTCTCTTTGAAGAAAGTATTGCTCAGCAATTCACCCACCATGTCCACTGGCTACAAACTTACCGCATCGACGGGCATCCACAAAGGCGACCGTGAATACCAGCAAGACCAGGTTGCGCTGATCAAGCACCATCGCATCAACGGCTGCATTCTTGGTGTCGTTGCAGACGGCATGGGGGGACGCAGTGGCGGACGAAAAGCCTCAGACCAGGTGATGATGACCGCACGCCAGCTTTTTGAACGCTATGACCCTGCAACCGATGACGCAGCAGCGACGCTGGGCCAAATCGTGCAAGAAGCCCATATCGTGATCAAGCTGACGGCAATTTCTGCTGAAGAAGAGCCCCACAGCACCATGGCCGCGTTTTTGATCAATCCTGGCGGTGACTGCCACTGGGCCCACACAGGCGATTCCCGCATTTACCAGTACCACGGCAACAAGTTTGTCAAACGCACGATGGACCATTCCTATGTGCAGGCATTGGTCAATCGTGGTGAGTTGACCGAAGAACAAGCCGCCGTACACCCACAATCCAACATCCTGATGGGGTGTCTGGGCACCGACAACGAGCCGCCGGTCGATTTTCACTTCATCACCAAGCTGCGCCCAGGCGATACCCTGATGGCCTGCAGCGACGGCGTGTGGCACTACTTCAACACCACTGAAATTGGTTCGGTGCTCTCGACGCTGTCGGCGCGCGAAGCCACGGAATTTTTGATTGAAAAAGCGCGGTCACGGTCCCACGGTGGCGGTGACAATCTGTCGCTCGTAGTCGTCAAACTCGAGCCACTAGACCAAGTCTGAGTCCTTACCGAGGTGTTGTCGGCAAGCCCGCCACGGGCTTGCTCTTGGCCGTGTCCTGCAAACGTCGATTGCGGTCCAAACGCTTCTTTTCGGCATCCTGCTGCTTTCGCTCCCATTCACTTCGGTAGCCTTGTATGGCCTGCGGGGCCTGGCGCGTGGCACCGGTATTGGGTGTCTTTACCCCTGTAGCAATTTCCCGGTGCTGGCGGCGTTTGTCTTCTTGTTGCAGTTTGCGCTTGTCTGCCTCCGATGCCACACCCTGTTTCTGTGCCAACTGTTGGTCGTGCTCAGTCTGTTTTTCTGCAGTCTGACGCGTCTGATCGGCAGCCTGCTGTTTGCGCTGTAAATCGTGCAGCGCAGTTTCTTCGCGTTTAATTTCTACCAGTTGTTGGCGTTGCTTCGTCTGCACTTTTTTGACGCAGTCGGTCACCGCAAAGGATTCATTGCATGCACGTTCCGCTGCGTCCGCTTCCTGCGTGACCCGGCTACGCTGGGCATCCAGTCGGTCCTGCTGCGCAGATACGGGGCCGCACGCCAGCGCGAGTGCACCCGCCCAGTACCAAAGTCTCATGTCAAACGCGTGTCCACCACACGTCGCTCCAAAGCCAAAAACTCCTTGGACTGCATCTCATTGAGTCGCGAGACCGTGCGCGGAAACTCATGCGACATGGGGCCCTCGGTGTACAACTCCTGTGGGGGCACCTCTGCCGACATGATCAGTTTGACCCGGCGGTCGTACAACACGTCCACCAGCCAGGTGAAGCGCCGCGCTTCAGACGCCAGTCGGACTGGCATGTGCGGTACATGGCTCAGAAACACCGTGTGAAAGCGTGAGGCAATTTCGAGGTAATCGTTTTGTGAGCGCGGCCCACCACACAGAGTTTTGAAGTCAAACCACACCACGCCACCCGCCTTGCGATATGCACGAATCTGGCGCGACTCGATGTGCAATATCGGGTCTTCATCATGGGATTCGGCCAGCGCGTTAAAGGCTTGCTCCATCGCTTCGTCCGCAGATTGGCCCAGCGGACAGTGGTACATCTGCACCGTTTCCATCGTGCGCTGACGGTAATCCGTACCGTTGTCCACGCTGAGCACTTCGAGTTTGTCGTTGAGCAGTGCAATCGCCGGCAAGATGCGGTCCCGGTGCAGACCACCGGGGTACAAGTCGTTGGGCTTGAAGTTAGACGTGGTCACAAAGCCCACCCCATTTTCAAACAACGCTGTCAGCAGCCGGTGCAAGATCATGGCGTCGGTGATGTCTGCCACATGAAATTCGTCAAAACAAATCAGCTTGTAGCGTTGCGCCATGCGCTCGGCCAAAACGTCCAGCGGGTTGACCGTGCCTTTCAGGTCCGATAACTCGCGGTGCACCTCACGCATGAACTCGTGAAAGTGCAGACGCGTCTTGCGCTTCAGTGGAACGGCGTTGTAAAAGCAGTCCATCAAAAAACTCTTGCCCCGCCCCACCCCACCGTGCATGTACACGCCACGGGGAATTTCGGGATGGTTGATGAATTTTTTGAGCGTATTGGACCGCTTCTCCTTGTAGGCCGCCCACTCCCTCGCGCAGCGCTCCAAGGCGTCTACCGCCCGGAGTTGTGCTGGGTCGGCGGTGTAGCCCCTGGACTGGAGCTCCGCCTCATAGGTTTGTTTGACGCTGACCGTCACGGCTTAAGTTTTGCTATCAAAATAGTAGCTGTCTGCGCACTATCCACGCGGGCTAAAGGCAGATTTCTCACTAAATTAGAAGTTCAACGTGCGTTTGTCCACCGCCAACGCCGCTTCCTTGGTGGCTTCGCTCAAGGAGGGGTGTGCATGGCAAATGCGTGCGATATCCTCGGCACTGGCCCTGAACTCCATGGCCACGACAGCCTCAGAAATCAACTCGCTGGCCTGGGGGCCCACGATGTGCACACCCAAAATTTCGTCAGTCGTGGCATCGGCCAAGATCTTCACAAATCCAGTCGTGTCACCCAGCGCGCGTGCGCGTCCGTTGGCCAAGAACGGGAACGAACCCGCCTTGTAGGCCACGCCATCGGCCTTGAGCTGTTGCTCGGTGCGACCGACCCAAGCAATCTCAGGGCTGGTGTAGATGACCCAAGGCACGGTGTTGAAGTTGACATGTCCGTGCTGACCCGCAATGCGCTCGGCCACGGCCACACCCTCTTCTTCTGCCTTATGCGCCAGCATCGGGCCACGCACCACATCACCAACCGCCCACACGCCGGGCAAGTTGGTTTTGCAGTCGCCGTCGACCACAATCGCGCCGCGCTCGTCCAGCGCCAAGCCCACCGCTTCGGTGTTCAAACCGATGGTGTTGGGCACGCGGCCGATGGAGATGATGAGCTTGTCCACGTCAAGTGTCTGGGCTTCGCCCTTGGCGTTGGTGTAGGCCACCGACACGCCTTTTTTGCCAACCTTGATGTCGCCAACCTTCACGCCCAGCTCAATCTTCAGCCCCTGCTTGGTGAAAGCCTTGTGCGCCTCTTTGGCAACCTGCTCGTCCACCGCGCCCAGGAAAACCGGTAGACCTTCGAGGATGGTGACGTCTGCGCCCAGGCGCTTCCAGACCGAGCCCATTTCCAGACCGATCACGCCCGAGCCGATCAGGCCCAGCTTCTTGGGCACCGCGCCGATGTTCAAAGCACCGTCGTTGGACAGCACATTGACTTCATCAAACGGTGTGCCGGGCAACGCACGCGCGTTGGAGCCGGTGGCGATGATGATTTGCTTGCCGGTGATGACTTCTGCGGCAGTACCTGCCACATTGATCTCGTAGCCACCTTCAGCCGCTTTAACAAAAGATGCACGACCGTGGAAGAACGCAATCTTGTTCTTTTTCAGCAGGTACAAGATACCGTCGTTGTTCTGCTTCACCACGGTGTTCTTGCGGGCAATCATCTTGGCCACATCCATGCTCACGCCCTTCACCTCAATGCCGTGCTCGGCAAAGTGGTGGTTGGCGTGGTTGAAGTGCTCAGACGACTGCAGCAGTGCCTTGGAAGGAATGCAACCCACATTGGTACACGTACCACCGGGCGCAGGGCCGCCCTTGTCGTTCTTCCACTCGTCGATACAGGCGACATTGAAACCCAGCTGGGCTGCCCGAATAGCGGCGATGTAGCCACCGGGGCCACCACCAATGACGATCACGTCAAATTGTTTGCTCATCGTGTTTCCTTAGATGTCAAACAAGAGGCGGGCTGGATCTTCCAACGCTTCCTTCATCGCGACCAGACCCAGGACGGCGTCGCGGCCGTCGATGATGCGGTGGTCGTAGGACATGGCGAAGTAGTTCATGGGGCGCACCACCACTTGGCCGTTTTCGACCATGGCGCGGTCTTTGGTCGCGTGCACGCCCAAGATGGCCGACTGGGGTGGGTTGATGATGGGGGTCGACATCATGGAGCCGAACGTGCCGCCATTGGAGATGGAGAAGGTGCCACCGGTCATTTCTTCCATGCCCAGCTTGCCGTCTTTGGCTTTTTGGCCAAACTCGGCAATCTTCTTCTCGATATCCGCGAAGCTCATCTGGTCTGCGTTGCGCAGGATTGGCACGACCAAACCGCGAGGTGAGCCCACGGCAATGCCCACGTCAAAGTAGCCGTGGTAAACGATGTCGTTGCCATCCACCGAGGCGTTCAACACCGGGAACTTCTTGAGCGCATGCACTGCGGCCTTGACGAAGAAGCTCATGAAGCCGAGCTTGACGCCATGCTCCTTCTCGAAGCGGTCTTGCATGCGCTTGCGCATGTCCATAACCGGAGCCATGTTGATTTCGTTGAACGTGGTCAAAATCGCATTGCTGCTTTGCGATTGCAGCAGACGCTCGGCTACGCGGGCGCGCAGACGGCTCATGGGAACGCGCTGCTCCGGGCGGTCGCCCAAGTTCATGCGTGGTCCTGCCACTTGAGGCAACGATGCGGCCTTAACCCCTGTGGGGATTGCGGAAGCAGCTACAACTTTAGGAGCAGACGCCCCAGTTGCAACGGCACCCAACACATCACCCTTGGTGACGCGACCGTCTTTGCCTGTGCCCGCAACGGAGCCAGCAGCCATGCCATTGTCGGCCATGATCTTGGCGGCAGCGGGCATGGCAACGCCCGCTTTGGAATTGCCACCGGCAGGTGCCGACGCAGCCGCACTTGCAGCCACCAATGCAGCGGCAGCAGCCACCACAGGCGCCACGGGAGCCGCAGCACTTGCTTTGCCTTCGGTGTCGATACGGGCAATCAATTGCTCCGCAGCGACGGTAGCGCCATCCCCAACCAGCAGCTCGATCAGAATACCGGCCGAGGGTGCAGGCACTTCCATGACCACTTTGTCGGTTTCGACTTCGATCAAGATCTCGTCAACAGCGACA
>JBEEJM010000313.1:0-10382 GCA_041169205.1 Pseudomonadota bacterium
TTGGGGGCGCTGCTGTTTGTGGATTTGGACCATTTCAAGACCCTGAACGACACGCTGGGCCACGACAAAGGCGACCTGCTGCTGGAGCAGGTCGCCACGCGTCTGCGCAGCTGCACCCGCACCGTGGACACCGTGGCCCGGTTGGGGGGTGACGAGTTTGTGGTGCTGCTGGAAGACCTGAGCGAAAGCGCCCTGGATGCGGCCATTCAAGCCGAGGCCGTGGGCGAGAAGATTGTCGCGGCGCTGAACCAGCCGTACGAGATTGCGGGCTACATCCTGCACAGCTCGCCGAGCATCGGCATCACGGTATTGGGGGAGTGTGTCGAGGCGATTGAAGAGCCGCTCAAACGCGCCGACGTGGCGATGTACCAGGCCAAGGCGGCGGGCCGCAATACCCTGCGATTTTTTGACCCCCAAACGCAGATCGCCGTCGCGGTGCGCGCCGAGTTGGAAGCCGCATTGCGTGAGGCGGTGCAAGCGCGGCAGTTCGTACTGCACTACCAGGCCCAGGTCTTGTCCACGGGCCAGGTGGTGGGGGCCGAAGCGCTGTTGCGCTGGCCGCATCCGCAGCACGGCATGGTGTCACCGGCCACCTTCATTCCGCTGGCCGAAGAAACCGGCGTGATCCTACCGCTGGGTCGCTGGGTGCTCGAGACCGCGTGCACCCAACTGCAACGCTGGGCGACCGCGCCGCACTTGGCACACCTCACGCTTTCAGTCAACGTGAGTGCGCGTGAATTTCTCGACCCCAACTTCGTGGCCAATGTATTGCACGTATTGCAAAGCACAGGGGCCAACCCCTTGCGACTCAAGCTGGAGCTGACCGAGAGCCTTTTGGTGTCCAACGTAGAAGACGTTATCGCCAAGATGAGTGCGCTCAAAAACATCGGCATCGGTTTCTCTTTGGACGATTTCGGCACCGGCTATTCCTCGCTCTCGTATCTCAAGCGCCTGCCACTGGATCAGCTAAAAATTGACCAGGGTTTTGTGCGCGACATTCTGGACGACCCCAATGATGTGGCGATTGCCAAGATGGTGGTGGCGCTGGCCGACAGCATGGGACTGAACGTGATTGCCGAGGGTGTTGAAACCCAGGCACAGCGCGATTTGCTGGCGCAACTCGGCTGCCTGAGCTACCAGGGTTACCTGTTCAGCAAACCTTTGCCGTTAAAAGATTTTGAAGTGTTTGTGCGGTTGCACTGATTTTTATCAGTTGCCAAACGCCGCAATCCCGGTCTGAGCCCGACCCAGAATCAGCGCATGAATGTCGTGCGTGCCTTCGTAGGTGTTCACCACTTCCAGGTTCACCAAATGGCGCGCCACACCAAACTCATCGCTGATACCGTTGCCGCCCATCATGTCGCGCGCCAAGCGGGCAATGTCGAGTGACTTGCCACACGAGTTGCGTTTGAGAATGGAGGTGATTTCTACAGAGTCCGTGCCTTCGTCTTTCATGCGGCCCAGGCGCAGGCAGCCTTGCAGGCCGAGTGCAATTTCGGTTTGCATGTCGGCCAGCTTTTTCTGAATGAGCTGGTTGGCGGCCAAGGGGCGGCCAAACTGTTTGCGGTCCATGGTGTACTGGCGGGCGCGGAACCAGCAGTCTTCCGCTGCGCCCAAGGCACCCCAGGCAATGCCATAGCGGGCGCTGTTGAGGCAAGTGAACGGGCCTTTGAGTCCTTGCACATCGGGGAAGGCGTTTTCTTCGGGGCAGAACACGCCGTCCATCACGATTTCACCGGTGATGCTGGCACGCAAGCCGACCTTGCCGTGGATGGTCGGGGCGCTCAAGCCCTTGAAGCCTTTTTCCAGCACAAAGCCGCGAATCGGGCCAACCTGGCCGGACTCGGAGACTTCTTTGGCCCACACCACAAACACGTCGGCAATCGGGCTGTTGCTGATCCACATTTTGGAACCGCTGAGTTTGTAGCCGCCAGCCACCTTGTGGGCACGCGTGGCCATGGAGCCGGGGTCGGAGCCATGGTCGGGTTCGGTCAAGCCGAAGCAGCCAATCCACTCGCCGGTGGCCAGCTTGGGCAGGTACTTCTGGCGTTGTGCCTCGGTGCCGAATTCGTAAATCGGAACCATCACCAAGCTGCTTTGCACGCTCATCATGGAGCGGTAACCGCTGTCCACGCGCTCCACTTCGCGGGCGATCAGGCCGTAGGCCACGTAGCTCAGGCCGGGGCCGCCGTACTGCTCGGGGATGGTGGGGCCGAGCAGGCCGAGTTCACCCATCTCGCGGAAGATGGCGGGGTCGGTCGAGCCTTCACGGAACGCCTGAGTCACGCGAGGCAACAGCTTGTCCTGGCAATACGCGGCAGCGGCTTCCTTGATGGCGCGCTCGTCGTCGGTGAGCTGGGAGTCGAGCAGGAAGGGGTCTTGCCAGTTGAATGCTGCGTGGGCCATGGGATGTCTTTCAATGGTTGGGGGTGAATGGTCCGATGTTACCCACCACGCTTCCATGAATCAAACGCCTTGTTGTCATTCAGGTATGAGGTTTTAGAATGTCTAGATGCGCAGAAAAATTCCCTCCCTACAGGCATTGGCCTGTTTTGATGCCGCCGCCCGCCACGAGAGTTATACCCGTGCCGCACAAGAGCTGGCACTGACGCAAAGCGCGGTGTCCCGGCAAATTACCGCGCTGGAAGGGTTTCTGGGCATCGCGCTGTTTCGCCGCACGCGCCACGGCGTGGTGCTGACCGACGCTGGCAGCCAGTACGCCCGCCAGATCGCGCCGCGCCTGCAGGCACTGGAGCGCGATACGCTGGACGCCATGGCGGGCCAGGGGCGGGGCGGGGTTATCAATCTGGCGGCGGTGCCCACCTTTGCAGCACGCTGGCTGATTCCCCGGTTGCCCGATTTTCTGGCACGCCACCCGGACGTGGTGGTGCACATTGACACCCGCACCCGGCCTTTCCTGTTTTCCGACACCGCCCTGGATGCCGCCATCTATGCCGGTACCCCGCAGCAAACAGCGCAATGGGCGGGCACGCATGCGCAGCGCTTGATGCCAGAAACGGTGATTCCCGTGTGCGCCCCGCACCTGCTACAGGGCCAGCCCCATCTCAGTGCGCAGGCACTGGCGCAGGCCCACCTGCTGCAACAAAGCACCCGGCCCGATGCCTGGCGCCAATGGTTCGAAGCGGCCGGGCTGGCCACGGATGTCGCTGCACCCGCAGCGCTGGCCGGGCCCCGCTTTGAGCAGTTTTCCATGGCGGCCGCTGCGGCCGTGTCGGGGCTGGGCGTGGCCCTGGTGCCGCGTCTGCTAATCGAGGCCGAACTGGCGCGCGGCGAACTGGTGCAGGCCAACCCGCTCGCACTCGTGGGGGAGCGCAGCTACTTTCTGGTGTGGCCCGCCACCAGCGAGGCGCGCAGCCCCGCACTGGAGGCGTTTGCCCGCTGGCTGGTGCAGGCTGCGGACCTTGCAACTCCGGCCTAGCGGAAACCCCAATTGCAACGCCCCATCTGCCCCCAATGCCAGCGCCCGCAGTCCACCTGCATCTGTCAGTGGATCACACCCACGCCGACCGCCTGCGAAGTGCTGATCCTGCAACACCCACTGGAAGAGCACCACGCCAAGAACAGCGTGCGCCTGCTGCACCTGAGCCTGCCGGGCAGCCACAGGGTGGTGGGTGAGACATTTGACGATGAAACATTGCAAGCACTGATGTCTGAGCCCCGCTACACCGTGCTGTTGTATCCGCCCACGGAGTACGAAGGCCACGCAATACCAACCGTGTTAGACACCACGCAACTCGCAGACCCGGCCAAGGTAAGGCTGGTGGTTCTTGACGCCACCTGGCGCAAGAGCCGCAAGATGTTGCATCGGAGTCCTGCTCTGCAGCGCTTGCCGCGGTTAGCGCTGGCGCTGGGTCTGCTTGGACGCTACGCGATACGCAAGGCGCATAAACCGGGGCAGCTCTCGACACTGGAGGCCACCTGCGCGGCGCTAGCGCAGCTCGAAGGCAACGACGCCCGCTGGCTGCCGCTACTGCAGGCCTTTGACGGGTTCGTGGCGCAGCAGCAGGCATACTTGTTGAATTGAGGGAGAAATTTTGATGAGCTTGAACACTTGGTGGTTGTTTATCCTGATGACGTTTGTCGTCTCGGCCACGCCCGGCCCCAACATGCTGTTCGTCATGAGCGTGAGTGCGCGCCACGGCATCCGTGCGGCGGTGATCGCCATGCTGGGGTGTATGACGGCCTTAGTGGCGATGATGAGTCTCTCGGCTGCGGGCCTGGGTGCCTTGCTGCATACCTTTCCTGCCGTGTTTGACGCGCTGCGCCTGGCCGGTGCGGCCTACTTGGCGTATCTGGGGGTCAAGTGCTGGCGGGCACCGGTGCATGACGCGGTGGCTAGCCCTGCAATCACGGTGCCAGCGGTGCAGACTAGCGCCATTTACCGGCAGGGTTTTCTGGTGGCTGCCAGCAACCCGAAAGCCATTTTGTTTGCGGCGGCCTTCTTTCCGCAGTTCATCAACCCCGGGCTGTCCAAGTTGCCGCAGTTTGCGATTTTGCTCACCACGTTTAGCGTGATTGAAGTGGCCTGGTACTTTGTGTATGCCGTCAGCGGCAAGCGGCTCTCAGGCTACCTGCAGCGCGCCAACGTGATGCGCATGTTCAACCGCCTAACCGGTGGCGTGTTCATCGGTTTTGCGGCGCTGATGGCGACGGCGCACGAATAAATTTATAGCAGTCCGCAGGGCCGTTAGCCCAAGCGCCCCAGCGCAAACACCGAGTTGGGCACCATGGGTCGCACCGGTTCAGGCTTGCGTTTAACGAACACGCCGGTTTTACCGGTCTTGCGCTCTTGCACCACGAAGCCCTTGGCCCGTTGCTCGGTGGCCAGGCTGCGCAGGGAGATGGTTTTCATGTGCGCCATCAGCGTGGTGTGAAGGCTATTCCACAGGTCTTCGGTCAAGTCGGACGCGTCGTGCTGGCCCTCGGAAGAGGGCCCCATAACACCGGGCGTGTCTTCAATCGCGGCCACGATATCGGCCACGGTGATGGCATGGGCCGGCATGGCCAGGGTGTAGCCACCGCCAGGGCCGCGGGTGCTTTCCACTAAGCCGTTTTGACGCAGCTTGGCAAACACCTGCTCCAGGTAGGACAGCGAGATGTGGTGGCGCAAGGCCAAGTCAGCCAGCGGCACCGGGGTAGCGGTCTCGCGCAGGGCCAAGTCAATCATGGCATTGATGGCAAATCGGCCGCGGGTACTGAGTCGCATAGTGGTTCTCCTTTAAGCGATGGATCGAGAAATGGACTTTAAGTTCAGCATCACTTCGTGTAAACCAGCATTAATAATTGTTTTTGTTCGTAAAAACAGAACTGTTTGCAATAGGTCGTCATCAAGAGGAATCAATAACGCTCCTGATTTGATAGCTACTGACGCACATTTGACAAGGGCTCGTGGCCATTTTTGCTTATAGTGGCACCCTGTTACACAAGGAGTGCATGTGCGTATCTGGAAAATCCCCATGACAGTTGAAGGCCTTACACAAGCCAGCGCAAACACGGCCGTGAGCTACCTCGGCATTGAGTTCCTGGAAATTGGCGACGACTATCTGACCGCCCGCGTGCCGGTGAACCGCAGCACCTGCCAGCCCTACGGCTTGCTACACGGTGGCGTGGCCGTGGTGCTGGCCGAGACCCTGGGCTCCACCGGCGCGGCCTGTGCCTGCGAACCGGGCTACAAAGTGGTGGGGCTGGACATCAACGCCAACCACCTGCGCGGTGCCACCAGCGGCTGGGTGACGGGCACAGCGCGTGCCGTGCACATTGGGCGCACCACCCAGGTGTGGCAAATTGACTTGAGAGACGACGAAGGCCGGTTGACCTGTGTGTCACGCCTCACTATGGCCGTGCTGCAGCCCAAGGACTGAGCAGCACCAACACGTTGCTGAACACGCCGATGGGCGCGCCGAGTTAAACGCCGAGGTAGCCCGCCAGCGCGGGGTTGGTGGCCAGGGTTTGGGCGTTGCCCTGCAACACCACCTGGCCTTTTTGCAACACCAGGGCACGGTCGGAGTGGGCCAGCACTTTGCGGTAATCGCGGTCCACGATCAGGGTGGCAATGCCGCTTTGGCGGATGTCACCAATCACGCGCCAGATCTCCGCCACGATCAAAGGTGCCAGGCCTTCGGTGGCCTCATCCAGAATGATCAGCTCGGGGTGCGTCATCAGCGCCCGTCCGATGGAGAGCATTTGCTGCTCACCGCCCGAGAGCTGCGACCCCAAGTTGGTAAGCCGTTCCTTCAGGCGGGGGAAGGTCTCCATCACCCGATCAAACGACCAGTCGTTGCGTCCACGCTGGCCGATGCGCGCAGCCATGACCAGGTTCTCGCGCACCGTCAGGTTGGGAAACACGCCTCGGCCTTCGGGCACATAGGCCACGCCCAAGCGTGCCACTTCGTAGGGCCGCGCTTTCGACAGGTCTTGCCCAAACAGGCTGATATGGCCATCGCGCTGCGGCACATGGCCCAGCAGCGTGCGAATGAGCGTGCTCTTGCCCATGCCGTTGCGCCCGAGCAAGCCCACAGTTTCACCGCGATTGATTTGCACATCGACGCCATGCAACACATGGCTGGAGCCGTACCAGGCGTGCACCGCGCGTGCGTCCAGAATGATTTCAGAAGACGCCATGTCAGTGATCCCCCAAATAGGCAATCCGCACTTGCGGATTGGTGCGCACATTGGCGGGCGTGTCGGTGGCAATCACCGCGCCGTTGACCATCACCGTCACTTCGTCGGCAATGCGGAACACGGCGTCCATATCGTGCTCGACCAGCAAAATCGCGTGGTCGGTTTTGAGCTCCTGCAGCATGGCCAGCATGCGCTCGGTTTCTTCGGCACCCATGCCCGCCAAGGGTTCATCGAGCAGCAGCACCTGCGGCTGGGTGGCCAGGCACATGGCAATTTCAAGTTGGCGTTTTTGGCCATGCGACAACAGGCCCGCATCGCGGTCCATCAAAGGCGTCAACCCGGATCGCTCGACAACGGCCCGCGCCATGGACGTACTGGCTTCGCAGTGCTGCGCACTGGCCCAAAAGCTCCACGGCTTCTGGTGGTTGGCTTGCGCGGCCAGACGACAATTTTCGAACACCGTGAAGTTGGGGTAAATGGTGTTGCGCTGGTAGCTGCGGCCCAAGCCGGCACGGGCACGGCGCGGTTGTGTCCACTGGGTTACGTCCTGGCTCAAGAGTTCCACGCTGCCTTCGGACGGCGGGATCTCGCCCGACAAAATATTGATCAGCGTGGACTTGCCCGCGCCATTGGTGCCAATGACCGCATGCACCGTGCCGCGCGCCAAGGCCAGCGACACTTTGTTCAAGGCAACCAGGCCGCCCCAGCGGCGGGTGATGTCGGTGCCGCGCAGCAGGATGTCAGACGGCTTCATGCTCACCTCCCTTGGTGTTGGCAGTGCCCAACAGACGATTGCGAATCTGCGCGGGCACGCCCACGAGCCCACGCGGTAGCAACACCACGCTGGCAATGATGGCGAGACCCAGGCCCAGATGCCAGTGCTTGGCCAATGCGCCAAACACCGCCTCGGATTTGAAAAACTCCTGTAGCAGAGCAAACGCAAAGGCCCCCACCAGCGCACCGCGCAAGTGGCCCAAGCCTCCCAAAATGATCATGATGAGCACCGCGCCAGAGAGGTGCCAACTCATCATCTCGGGGTTCACAAAGCCGTCTTTGACTGCGAACAAAAAGCCTGCCAGCCCGGCAATACCACCCGAAATCGTGAAGGCAGCCAACTTGTACGGGTAGGTCGAAAAACCCGTGGCCCGCATGCGCTGCTCGTTGGCGTGAATACCCGCCAGCGCCCGCCCAAAGCGCGAGCGCCCCAGTAGTGCCAAAAAGCCAAACGTCAGCGCCAAACACAGCAGGGTAAAGCCATACAGTGCCAGCGGTTTATCTAGATCAAGCACCGTTCCCAGCACCGGTTTGATGAGCAAATAAATGCCATCCGTGCCGCCACCCAGCGGCGTGTCGTGCACGACGTAGTAGGCCATCTGCGCAAAGGCTAGCGTCACCATGATGAAGTACACGCCTTTGGTACGCAGGGACAAGGCCCCTACCACCAGCGCATAAGCGGCGGCGGCCAGCACACTGACCGGCAGCAGCCACGCAATCGAAGACGCATCGGACTGCGACGACAGCAGCACAGCCGCATACGCGCCGATGCCAAAAAACGCAGCCTGCCCAAAGCACACCAAGCCGGTCGTGCCAACCAGCAGCTCCAGGCTCAGCGCCAAAATAGCGAAGACCATGGTTTTGGTCACAAAGTCAATGCCGTAGCTGCCCGACACCAAAGGGAACAGCGCCATGGCCAGAAATGCGGCCAGCACAAATACAGTTTTAAGTTGGTTCATGACTTTAGCCCGCCTTGAACAGGCCGTCGGGTTTCCACAAGAGGATTACCGCCATCAGCACATAAATCAAAACGCCGGAGGCCTGCGGTAGCAGTACCTTGCCAAAGGTATCGACCACCCCAATCAGCAGCGCCGCCAACAGCGCCCCGCGAATGGAGCCGATGCCACCAATCACCACCACCACAAAACAGATGATGAGCACCGTGTCGCCCATGCCCGGGTACACCGACGACACCGGCGCGGCCACCATGCCCGCCAGCACGGCAATGGCCATGCCCGCGGCAAACACCACGCGGTACAAAAACTTGATGTCGATGCCCAGCGACTGCACCATCTCACGGTTGGCGCTGCCAGCGCGGATCATCATGCCCAGCCGCGTGCGGGTGAACACAAAGTACATGCCCAGCGCCAAAGCCAGACACACACCAGAAATGAACAGCCGGTACACCGGGTAGGTCATCACATCCCCCAAAGGCAGCGTACCTGCCAGGAAATCCGGCGGTGTCACGCCATGCACATCGTCGCCCACCAGCAGGCTGCGCATCTCTTCAAATACCAAAATCAGCCCGTAGGTCATGAGTACCTGTTGCAGGTGTTCACGGTCATACAAGAAGCTAAAAAACGCCCACTCCAGCACATAGCCGACGATGACCGAGAGCACCACGCCCACCAGCAAGGTTGAGAAAAACCCACCGCCAAAGGTGCTCGCCACGATGGGGGCCAGGGCATACGCCATGTAGGCCCCCATCATGTAGAAGCTGCCATGCGCGAGGTTGATCACGCCCATGATTCCGAAGATCAAGGTCAGGCCCGATGCCACCAAAAACAGCAGCAGGCCGTACTGCAGTGCGTTGAGGCACTGAATCAGAAAAATCGAGAAGTCCATGGGCGCGCTCTTACTTCCAATTACATGCGGCAACCGCGAGCGGGATCGGCTAGGCCTTTGATGGCCACGTTCACCACCTTGTTTTCCTTGCCACCAACCTGACGCAGGTAGAAGTCCTGCACCGGGTTGTGGGCTTTGGACATGGTGAAGGCACCGCGTGGGCTGTCAATCTTGTTCTTCTCGACCGCTACCGCAAACTCGGCCTTCTTGGACAAATCGCCGTTGACGGCCTTCAAGCCAACCGACAGAATTTGCGCCGCGTCGTAGCCTTGCACCGCGTACACGTCCGGCTGCAGTTTGTAGGCCTTGACGTACGCCAGGCGGAACGCATTGTCCTTGGGGGTGTTCAGGCTGTCGGCGTAGTGCAGGGTGGTAAACAAGCCCTCGGCATCGGCACCTTGTGCATCCAGCGTGCCGTCGGTCAGGAAGCCCGAGCCATACAGCGGGATGGATTTCTTCAGACCCGCTGCTGCGTAGTCTTTAACAAACTTGACTGCACCACCACCGGCAAAGAAGGTGTACACCGCATCAGGCTTGGTGGCTGCGATGTCGGTCAACAGCGCCTGGAACTCCACGCCCGGGAAGGGCAGGCTCAGCTCCTTGACCACCGTGCCGCCGCCTTTTTCAAATGCCTCTTTAAAGCCTTTGACGGACTCGTCACCGGCTGCGTATTTCCAAGTGATGGTCACCACCTTTTTGTGGCCCTTCTTGGCCATCACCTCGCCCATGGCGTAGCCGGGTTGCCAGTTCGAGAACGAGCTGCGGAAGATGTTGGGGGCGCACATGGCACCAGTCACGGCATCAGCACCGGCGTTGGGAACAATCAGCAAGGTGCCGGTTTCTTTGGCTACTTTGGCCATGGCCATGGCCACACCCGAGTGCACGGTACCGATCAACACATCGACGTTGTCGCGCTTGACCAGCTTGTTCACGTTGTCAGTCGCCTTGGACGGATCGGACTCGTCGTCGACCTTGACGAACTCCACTTCGCGACCTGCAAACTTGCCGCCCTGTTCCGCCAGACTCAGGCGAAAGCCGTTTTCAATGGCGTTGCCTAGTGCCGCAAAGGTACCGGTGTACGGCAACATCAGGCCCACTTTAAGTTTGGCCTGTGTCTGCGC
>JBEEJM010000314.1:0-2981 GCA_041169205.1 Pseudomonadota bacterium
GCCAGACTTAAACGCCGCTCTCTTCGAACGCGCCAAACGCAGCATCCCAGGCGGCGTCAACTCGCCCGTTCGCGCCTTCAAAGCCGTAGGCGGTACGCCCCGCTTTGTGCAGCGTGCCCAAGGTGCCTACTTTTGGGACGCCAACGGCAAGCGCCATATTGATTACATAGGCTCTTGGGGTCCCATGATCCTGGGCCACGGCCACCCCGCAGTACTTGAAGCTGTGCAGAAGGCAGCGTTGGACGGCTTCTCGTTCGGCGCGCCCACCGAGCGCGAAGTGGCGTTGGCGGAGGCCATTCTGGAGCGCGTGCCCAGCATGGACATGGTGCGCCTGGTCAGTAGCGGCACAGAAGCCTGCATGAGCACTCTGCGCTTGGCTCGCGGCGCTACGGGCCGCAGCAAGATTTTGAAATTTGAAGGCTGCTATCACGGCCATGCCGACGCGCTATTGGTCAAAGCCGGTTCCGGTTTGGCGACCTTTGGCAACCCCACCAGTGCCGGTGTGCCTGCTGAAGTGGTGCAGCACACGCTGGTGCTGGAGTACAACAACGTGCAGCAGTTGGACGAAGCCTTTGCGCTGCACGGCAAAGAGCTGGCTTGCGTGATGATCGAGCCGATTGCCGGCAACATGAACTTTGTGCGCGCGTCGGTGCCTTTCATGAAGCGCTGCCGCGAGCTGTGCACCGAATACGGCGCGCTGTTGGTATTTGACGAAGTAATGACCGGCCTGCGCGTGGCCCGTGGCAGCGCGCAAAGCGTGTATGCCCAGTCCATCCCCGGCTTTGCGCCCGACATGACGGTGCTGGGCAAGGTCATTGGTGGCGGCATGCCGCTGGCGGCCTTTGGCGGCAAACGCGCCGTGATGGAACTGCTCGCTCCCCTGGGACCGGTGTACCAGGCGGGCACCTTGTCCGGCAACCCGGTGGCTACCGCTTGCGGCTTGGCCACACTGCATGAAATCGGCAAACCCGGTTTTTACGAAGACCTGGGCCGCAAAACACAACTCCTGCTGAGCGGCCTGCAAGCTGAGGCCGACAAAGCAGGCGTGGATTTCTGCGGCGACAGCGAAGGTGGCATGTTCGGCTTCTTTTTGTTCAAAACCCTGCCGCAAAACTACGCCAAGGTGATGACCACTGACAATACCCGCTTCAACACCCTGTTCCACGGCCTGCTGGACCGCGGCGTCTATATCGCCCCGGCGCTGTACGAAGCCGGCTTTGTGAGCGCAGCCCACACCGAAGCCGACATTGCGGAGACCGTGGCTGCTGCGGGTGAAGTGTTTAAATTGCTATTGAAATAATAGCTGCTTACGCATATTCCACGGGCGCTACAGGTCGATTTGGCATAAAAAAAGCCACCTTAGGGTGGCTTTTTTTATGCCTGGAAAACCCAGAGCTTAGTGGCGGAAGTGGCGCACGCCGCTGAACACCATGGACACGCCGCGCTCGTTGGCAGCGTCGATCACTTCCTGGTCGCGCATGGAGCCACCGGGTTGGATGATGCAGGTCGCGCCTTGGTCCACCACCACATCCAAGCCGTCGCGGAACGGGAAGAACGCGTCGCTGGCCACCACGGTACCGGCCAGTGACAGGTTGGCGTGGCCGGCTTTGATGCTCGCAATGCGGGCCGAGTCCAAGCGGCTCATCTGGCCTGCGCCCACGCCCATGGTCATGCCGCCTTTGCAGAACACGATGGCGTTGGACTTGACGTACTTGGCCACGGTCCAGGCGAACAGCAGGTCGTTCAGTTCTTCAGCGGTGGGCTGCCTGGTGGTCACCACTTTCAGGTCAGTCAAGGCCAGCTCGTGGTTGTCTGCGGTTTGCAGCAGGATGCCGGAGCCGATGCGCTTCATGTCCACTGCGTTGCGGCCTTGCGCCCAAGCGGCAGAGCCGCCGACGGATGCCGAGCCCAGGGGCGCTGGCAAGTCGATTTGCAAGATTCGCACATTTACCTTGGTCTTGAACACTTCCAGCGCCGCGGGCGTGAAGCTGGGGGCCATCAGCACTTCCACGAACTGCTTGGAGATTTGCTGCGCACCCGCCTCGTCCAGCTCGGTGTTCAGGGCAATGATGCCGCCGAATGCGCTGGTGGGGTCGGTCTGAAAGGCCTTGGTGTAAGCCTCTAGCGCGTTGGCACCCACGGCCACGCCACAGGGGTTGGCGTGCTTGACGATCACACATGCCGGTGTGTTGAAGCTCTTCACACATTCCCACGCGGCGTCGGCGTCAGCGATGTTGTTGTAGCTGAGTTCTTTGCCTTGCAACTGCTTGGCGGTTACCAATGAACCGGGCGCGGGGAACAGGTCGCGGTACAGCGCGGCTTGCTGGTGGCTGTTTTCGCCGTAGCGCAAGTCTTGCACTTTGACGAAACGGCCATTGCTTTGGCCGGGGAACAGCTCCAGCATGGGGGCCTTGTCGCCTGCGGGTACGTCGTCACCAATCTGAATGGCCGACAGGTAGTCGCTGATCGCACCGTCGTACTGGCTGATGCGGTTGAACGCGGCAATCGACAGGCCCAGCTTGGTCTTGTCGCTCACTTTGCCATTGGCCTTCAGCTCGGCAATCACGGTGGTGTATTGGGCTGCGTCGGTCAGCACCGCCACGTCTTTCCAGTTCTTGGCCGCGCTGCGTACCATGGCGGGGCCGCCGATGTCGATGTTCTCAATTGCGTCTTCCAGCGTGCAGCCGGCCTTGGCCACAGTGGCTTCAAACGGATACAGATTCACGACGAGGAAGTCAATGGTGTTGATGTCGTGTTCTTTCAGAGCAGCCATGTGCGCGGGGAAGTCGCGGCGCGCTAGCAGGCCGCCATGTACACGGGGGTGCAGGGTTTTGACACGGCCGTCCAGCATTTCGGGGAAGCCGGTCATCTCGGCCACTTCGGTCACGCTCAATCCTTTTTCGGCCAGCAATTTGGCGGTGCCGCCAGTGGACAAGAGCTTGACGCCTTGGGCGTGCAGGGCCTGGGCGAGTTCAACGATG
>JBEEJM010000315.1:0-2973 GCA_041169205.1 Pseudomonadota bacterium
CATTGCGGGGCTGACCATGGACGCCATAGCCAGCAGCGAGCCAGCGGCGATTACGGTTTTCTTAAACATACAAGACTTCTCCATAAAATACTCCACGGCCCATCCGCAAAGCAAAACTTAAATTCACAACGACTTAAATGCTTCGCCCTTCGGCATTGAAGCGATACAAGTGCTCGGGTGCAAATGCCAAGGCAATTGCACCCCCCGGTTCCAAGGCCAGCGTGCCGTCCATACGGGCGGTAATTTCGCCCATATCACCAGCATCCACATAGGCAAAGGTTTCATTCCCCAGCTGCTCTGCGTGCTTGTGCGTGCCCTTGATGGCACCGTCCGCCTGCACCTTGAGGTTTTCTGGCCGCAAGCCCACGGTATGTGCGCCCAGCTGCGCTGCAAAGCTACCTTCGATGAAATTCATTTGGGGTGAGCCAATGAAGCCCGCGACAAACAGGCTGGCAGGCTTGTTGTACAGGTCCAATGGACGGCCCACCTGCTCTACACGGCCCTTGTTGAGCACCACAATCTTGTCTGCCAAGGTCATGGCTTCGACCTGGTCATGGGTCACATAAATCATGGTGGCACCCAGACGACGGTGCAACGTGGCCAGCTCCACCCGCATCTTGGTGCGCAAAGCGGCATCCAGATTGGACAAAGGCTCATCGAACAAAAACACTTTGGGGTCACGCACGATTGCGCGGCCAATCGCCACCCGCTGGCGCTGTCCACCGGACAAGGCCTTGGGCAGACGCATCAGGTAATCGTCGAGCTGCAAAATTTTGGACGCGTTTTTGACGCGGCGGTCAATTTCTTCCTTGGGCACTTTGGCGATCTTGAGCGCAAAGGCCATGTTGTCATACACGGTTTTGTGCGGGTACAGCGCATAGCTTTGAAACACCATGGCCACGCCGCGTTCGCTGGGCGGCAGGTCGTTAACCGACTCGCCACCGATGGTGAGGGTTCCGCCTGAAATTTCTTCCAGCCCGGCAATCATGCGCAGCAGCGTGGTCTTGCCGCAGCCCGACGGGCCCACGAACACGACAAACTCACCGGGCTCAATATCCAGGTCCACGCCATGGATAACGTGCACTTTTCCGTAACTCTTTTGGATTCCGCGCAAGCGGACATCGGACTGACTCATCTAGGCGCTCCTAACCGGACAACACTTCCGGACAGCTGTTTCAAAAACGTTTCCGGATTATTCCAAAAACGTTTTTGGAAACCAATCGGTAGTTTCCCTAACCGACCCGATAAAATGCCACAACGCGCACGCACCCTGCAATTCGCATCCCGACGGACCTGCGGCGCCCTCACCTCCGGAACACTCTTTTGACCTACGCTCTAGAAACCAAGCGCCGCCGCACCTTTGCCATCATTTCCCACCCGGACGCCGGCAAAACCACGCTCACCGAAAAGCTGCTGCTGTTCTCGGGTGCCATTCAGATCGCAGGCTCGGTGAAGGCGCGCAAGGCTACGCGCCATGCCACGTCCGACTGGATGGAGATCGAGAAGCAGCGCGGTATTTCCGTGGCGTCGTCCGTGATGCAAATGGCCTACCGCGACCACGTCATCAACCTGCTGGACACGCCCGGCCACAAAGACTTCAGCGAAGACACCTACCGCGTGCTCACGGCCGTAGATTCGGCGCTGATGGTGATTGACGCGGCCAACGGTGTGGAAGCCCAGACCCGCCGTCTGATCGAAGTCTGCCGCCAACGCGATACGCCCATCATCACGTTTGTGAACAAGATGGACCGCGAAGTGCGCGAGCCGCTGGACATCATGGACGAGATCGAACGCGAGCTGGGCATGCCCTGCGTGCCCATGACCTGGCCGGTGGGCCAGGGCAAATCGTTTGGCGGCATCGTGAACCTGCGCACCAAAGCCATGACGGTGTTTGAGAGTGGCAGCGAGCGCCGCCCGCAAGACTTTGACACCGTGCCCTTGAACGACGCCTCGTCGCTGGAAAAACGCTTTGGCCACGAGTGGACCACGGCCATGGAAAGCATGGAGCTGGCCGTAGGCGCATCGCCCGCATGGGACCACGCGGCGTTTCTGGCTGGCAAGCAAACACCCGTGTTCTTTGGCTCTGGCGTCAACAACTTTGGTGTGATGGAGGTGCTGGATGCGCTGGTCGATCTGGCCCCGCCGCCCCAAAGCCGCACCAGCTCGTTCGTGGTGAACAAACAGCCCGTGGTGAAAGAGATTCAGCCCGAAGACGACGCCTTCAGCGGTGTGGTATTCAAGGTGCAGGCCAATATGGACGCCAACCACCGCGACCGAATCGCCTTTGTGCGCATGGCTTCGGGCAAATACACACCGGGCATGAAACTCAAGGTGATGCGCACCAGCAAAGAGTTGCGCCCCACATCGGTCGTCACCTTTATGAGCCAGCGCCGCGAGGCGGTGGAAGAAGCCTATGCGGGCGACATCGTCGGCTTTACCACCCACGGCGGCGTGCAGCTGGGCGACACGATTACCGATGGCAGCGTGAACCTGATGTACACCGGCCTGCCCTTCTTTGCGCCCGAAATGTTCATGACGGTGGTGCTGCGCAATCCGCTGCGCACCAAGCAGCTGCAGCAAGGCCTGGCCCAATTGGGCGAAGAAGGTGCCATTCAGGTGTTCAAGCCAGAAATGGGCGGCAACATGCTGCTGGGCGCAGTGGGCCAGTTGCAGTTTGAAGTGGTGCAACACCGCCTTAAAGGCGAGTACGACGCCGACATTCGGCTGGAAGGTTGCCAGTACACCGGCGCACGCTGGATTACGGCCGACACCCCCAAAGAGCTGCAGGAATTTGTGAACGCCTACCCCATGCGCATGGCGCGTGACGCGGCCAACACCTTGGCCTATCTGTGCACCAGCCCCTACGACGTGCGTTTGGCGCAAGAGCGGTTCCCCAAGATCCACTTCCATCCGCTGCGCGAGCATGCGGGTCTGGCGCTGCAAAGTGCAGGCTAGAAATGCTGCCGCTTTCCG
>JBEEJM010000316.1:0-15760 GCA_041169205.1 Pseudomonadota bacterium
GTTCCATCGTTCAGGGCGACACCGGCTCAGACAACTGGGAGCCCGACAGGCGCTATCTGCCGCATACCGACAAGGTGCATTGGTTTGAAAACGGCAAGACCGCCGTCATGCCGAAAGACTACTATTCATCGCAATATTTTGTCGACAAAACTATCGAACATTTGCGCGCAGGCGCCAAGG
This sequence comes from Pseudomonadota bacterium, assembly GCA_041169205.1. Classification (GTDB taxonomy): domain Bacteria; phylum Pseudomonadota; class Gammaproteobacteria; order Burkholderiales; family Burkholderiaceae_C; genus Allorhodoferax. Next base: position 181 of record JBEEJM010000316.1, read on the forward strand.
AAGGCAAGCCATTTTTTGCCTATGTGGGCTTCCAGGCCAACCATGTACCGGTGCAGGCCCCGCGCGAGTTCATTGACAAATACAAAGGGGTTTACAAGGACGGATGGACGGCCTTGCGCACCGCACGACGCGACAAAGCTGCGGCGCTGGGGTTGATTCCGAAGGACACCCCCATGGTCACCATGGGCACCACGGCCGACTGGAACGCCTTGAGCGCCAGCGACAAACTGTACGAAGCGCGGCGCATGGAGGTCTATGCCGGTATGGCCGATGCGATGGATTTCCATGTGGGTCGCCTGATCGCCCACCTGAAGCAAACTGGCGAGTACGACAACACCGTGTTTGTCTTTCTGTCAGACAACGGCTCTGAAGGCTCGGACTACCACGAGGCAGGGCCTTGGCTGGCCTTTAATTACAGCCAGGACATCGACCGATTGGGGGGCAAAGGTGCCTATGACTTCATCGGCCCGAGCTGGGCCAGTGCGTCGGCGTCGCCGTTGAACACCTACAAGTTTTATGCAGGCGAAGGCGGTGTCCGTACCCCCATGATCATTGCCGGTGTGCCGGGCATGCCGCAAAACACGGTGCAAGCTGCGCTCACCCACGTCACGGACATCGTGCCGACCCTGCTCGATCTGGCGCAGGTCCAGCCTCCCGGCAGCACCTACCACGGCCAGACCATCGAAACCATCACCGGGCGCAGCTTGCTGCCCGCCCTGCGCGGCGAGACCCAACGCATTCATGCGGTCGATGAGGCCATCGGCTACGAGTTGTCGGGCAACCAGGCGCTCTTCAAAGGCACGTTGAAAATCGTCAAAAACCTGCCGCCCGTGGGCGATGGCCAATGGCACCTCTACGACCTGTCCACGGACCCCGGCGAAACCAAGGACTTACAGGTCACCTTGCCCAACGCATTCAAGGCCATGCTGTCGGACTTTGATGGCTATGCCAAGAGCCACGGTGTGTTGCCTATGCCCGAAGGCTACAGCCCCTCGCAGCAGGTCATGATCAATAGCTTTATCAACTACTGGTATCCCGCCTACCGCAACACGGTGCTGGGCGGACTGGCGGTCGTCGTAGTCGCGATCGTGGCCCTGCTTGCCTTGCGCCGACGCAGGTCGGTGGCCTGAATCGAATACCCATGCAAGGCTATCTTGCCAGCCCCTGGCCGGGCGAGGACGGCGGCCCGCAACGGCTGCAAACGCCGCATCATCATGCAGGTCTGGCGCTCCAACCTTCTGAAACGCTGGGCTGTGTGACCCGCAACACGCTGCTGTCAACCATGACCGTGTTGGGGGCCCCGGGCGAGGTGTACTTGCTGACGCATTCGGCCTTGCGCGCACGACTGGGCTTGGCCACGACATCCTGTGTGGAAAAAATCGATCCATTCACACTTAAAACGCTTTACTGCTCGGAGCGTCTGGCGGGTGGCCCCATGTGGCCGGGCGGCATGGCCATTCACCGCAATGGGGATATTTACGTTGTCTACGGCCGCTTTGCCCATCGGCTCAACCGCCGATGCGAACGCCTTGCATCGCTACAACTACCGGCAAGCGAACCCTACAACGCGTTTGTGATCCTGGACAACGGACACATCGTGACCAAGAATTTGTCCGAAACCCACAAGGCCCGATTGAGCGTCATTGACGCCACGACCATGACACTGGCAAGCGCCGACATCGAATGCCCCGAGCCGTCAGTTGCGCGTCTCAGCGCCATCGGCAACACGGTGTACGTCGTAGGTGTGCGCTCCCTCTTTCGTTACCACTGGGACGACCATCTCAACCGCTTGGTGCTCGATACCGATTGGCGCTTTGACTACATCGGCAACAGCGCACAGTCCTTTGGCTGGGATGTGGTGCTCGATGGTCACCATGCCTGGTTCATGGACAACGGCAAGCACCGCTACACGGTCAAGATGGTTGGCGCAGGCGTCCACCCGACACCCAACCGGCTGATCCGCGTGTCAATGCTGGATGCATCAGACCACCAGGCCATTGACGTCAGCGGGTTGCCCTTTGGCAGCATCACCAACCCGCCGCTTTACGACCTTCAGCGCCGCATCGTGCTGGCCTACGACTCCGCCAACCGCGCCCTAGGTGCCTGGCGGTTTGGCACCGAAGGTAAACGCCTGACACTGCTCTGGAAAAAATCACCCTTTGGCTGCGCCAGTCACATGATTCTGTACCCGGACACCGGAGAAGTAGCGGTCAACGACTATCGCCGCCACGGCGAAGAAGTGGTGGTTCTGGACATCGAATCCGGCGCAGAAAAAGCGCGTGTGCGCTCCGGTGGGTTGACCCAGGGTGTGGTGTTCCCCAGCGTTGGCTGGAATCGCGATTTTTACTGGTCTTCTATGGGCCGCCTGGCGCGGATATTTGTTCAATGAAAAAAGTAATTCTCATCACGGGTGCGGGGTCTGGTATTGGCCGCGATGCTGCTTTTGCACTGGCTGCCCGCGGGCACACCATTCATGCCAGCACATTGACAGAAGCGCAAGCGGTCGCGTTGCGTCTGGAGTGCGCAGCGCGCGGCATTGCTTTGAATGTGTTCAAGATGGACATCACGTCGGCCGAAGACCGCGACCAGATCAACCCCTTGGCACTGGACGTACTGATCAACAACGCGGGCGTGGGCGAATCTGGTTCGCTGGCCGAAATTGATGTGGACCGCATTCGCAACGCCTTTGAAGTCAATGTCTTTGCCACCCTGGAGCTAACCCAGTTGGCGCTCAAACCCATGATTGCGCGCGAGCACGGCACGGTGCTGTTTGTAAGCTCCATTGCCGGGCGCGTGCCCATGCCATTTCTGATGCCCTACGCCATGACCAAGTTTGCACTTTCGGCCGCCGGGGCCGGGTTGCGCGCCGAGATGGACCAGTTGGGGAAGAACATCCAAATCGCGCTGATCGAGCCTGGTGCTATCCATACCGGATTCAACCAGGCCATGACCAACAAAAAATACGCATGGATGGGACCGGACTCCTATTTCAGCGCGCAAGCCAGCCAGATGAAGGCCAAAGAGGCAAAAACTTTTGCTTTTCTGGAAGCGCGAACCACCGACTCCGTCGTCGCGCAAATCGTTAAGGCGGCTGAAGCCAAACGCCCACGCTTGCGCTATGTAGCCCCCTGGGTTCAGGGCGTGATGGTTCAGATGGCGCGTATTTTTGGCATCTGAATGTTGAAAGCACCCACTATGAATGTCCGCAAAATAGCACTTGTATCCAGCCTCGTTGTCGCGGCTGCCCTGGCCGCGGCCTACGCCTTCAGGGCCCCCCTGAGCATGGCCATGGGCCAACGCATGGCAACCCAGCGCATGGCCTCAGACTTGCTGGATGCACTGCCGGACGGTTTGCACATTGGCCTGTGTGGCGCTGGGTCGCCCATGCCGGATGAACGACGCATGGGGGCGTGCACCGTCATCATTGCGGGCAAGCGCCTGTTTGTGTTTGACACCGGCAATGCCAGCGCACGCAACATCGGCAAACTGGGCATCAGCCACGGCCATATCGAAGCGATTTTCTTGACGCACTTTCATTCAGACCACATTGATGGTCTGGGTGAACTGCTGATGCAGCGCTGGGTGTCTACCGGCAACGCCACAGCGGTGCCGGTGTATGGGCCCTTGGGCGTTGAAAAAGTGGTGGGCGGTTTCATGCAAGCCTACAGCCAGGACCAGCATTACCGCGTGGTGCACCATGGCGAGAAGACCCTACCCGCCGGCGGTTTTGGTGCAACGGCGCTGCCATTCACCGCACCCGAGATGGGTCATATCGTGCTGCTCAAAGATGCCGACTTGGAGATCACGGCGTTCAATGTAGACCATGCGCCGGTACACCCTGCAGTGGGCTACGCCATTCGCTACAAGGGGCGAAGTGTTGTGCTCAGTGGCGACACCAAAAAATCGGCTGCCGTGCAGCGCGAGGCGGATGGTGTCGATGTGTTGGTGCATGAAGCCCTGTCAGCGCCCATGGTCGGCCTGCTGGAGCAAGGGGCGGCTGCGGCCGGACGGCTCAATGTCAAAAAACTCATGGCCGACATCGTCGATTACCACACCTCACCCGAGCAAGCCGCCGAGACCGCCCGCGATGCCAAGGTCAAATTTCTGTTGCTAAACCACATTGCACCACCGCTGCCTTTGCCCGGCATGGAAAAGGCATTTTTGGGCTCGGCCCCTGACATTTACACCGGCCCGCTGCGTGTGGGTACCGATGGCGACTTTCTGAGCCTGCCGGTCGGGTCCACTGACATCAACGTCAGCCGACGCTTCTGAGGACTACCCGCATGAACCCCCGCACACTCCCTCACATCGGCAAGGTCTTGCGCACGCCCGACACGTGCTTTGCCAATCTGCCTGACTTTCCCTACACACCGCACTACACAGAATTGTCTGGCCCTGCTGGCTCCGCACCACTGCGGGTGGCGTTTATTGACGAAGGCCCGCGGGACGGCCCCACCGTGCTGCTCATGCATGGCGAGCCCACCTGGTCATTTCTGTACCGCAAGATGATCCCGGTGTTGGTAGCAGCCGGGTGTCGGGTAGTCGTGCCCGATCTGGTGGGCTTTGGCCGCTCCGACAAACCGGCGCGTAAATCTGACTATTCATACTTCAACCACGTGCAATGGATGAGCGCCTGGATGGAAGCCAACGACCTGCGCGACATCACTCTGTTTTGTCAAGACTGGGGATCGCTGATCGGGCTGCGCATGGTGGCTGAAGCACCCGAGCGTTTTGCACGCATTGCGCTGGCCAATGGCGGCCTGCCGACCGGCACCGAACCGCTGCCGCGCGCTTTCAAAATTTGGCGCTCTTTCTCGCAGTTCAGCCCATGGTTTCCGATTGGACGCATTGTCAAATCCGGCTGCGTCCATGGTTTAACGCCCAACGAAGTCGCCGCCTACGACGCGCCCTACCCTTCGGCCCGATACAAAATAGCGGCCCGCCTGTTCCCGAAATTTGTGCCCTCCACACCGGATGACCCAGAGCGCCAGAACAACGAACGCGCGTGGGACATGTTCAAACACTGGGACAAGCCCTTTCTAACGCTGTTCAGCAATCGCGACCCGGTGACTCGCGGTGGCTACAAGGTCTGGCAGCAGCAGGTGCCCGGCGCGCAAGGACAGCCACACGCCATCACCCGCAATGCCGGTCATTTTCTGCAAGAAGACAAAGGTGTTGAAGTCGCGCAGGCGCTGGTGGCCTTCATTCAGTCGGGTCCTGCCTGACCTGATAAATGCCAAAAAAAACAGCGCCCTAAAGGCGCTGTTTGTCTAGCATGGAGATGCTAATTTAGTCGGCGTTGCGCGCAGGACGCTTTTTGGCGTCACGTGGCACAAACACTTTTCCGCCATTACCTGGCTTGGCAAAACCGCTGGGCTTGCCGCCGAATGCGGGCTTGCTCAACGTAGGTTTGCGGGGTGCAAAGTCGCCACGGGGGGCGCCGAAATCGCCGCGCGGTGCACCGAAGTCACCACGAGGGGCCTGGAAATCGCCACGAGGCGCTGCCTGGCCTTCGCTGCGTCCGGCAAAGCGGTCGTTAAAACCACCTTTGCGCTCGTAGCTGAAGCCTTCGCGAGAAGCGCCACCGAAATCACGCGACTTTTCACCAAAACCGCCGCCACCGAAGTCGCGTTGGCCAGCGGGTGCCGCAGGACGCCCACCACCAAAGCCACCGGCATTGCCGCCACGGTTGCCACCAAAGCCACCTTCACGGGGGCCGTTGCTGAACTTGCGATCGCGATCGCCACCGAAACCACCGCCACCACCGCTGTTACCACGGCCGCCAAAGCTGGGGCGCTCTTGCGGTGCGCGCTGTTGTGGCTCCAGACCTGGAATCACTTCCGCTTTGATCGGCTGGCGGTTAAAGGCCTCGATGTCAAAGATACGGCGACGGTCGCGCATTTCGGCGAATGTCACCGCCAAACCATCGCGCCCAGCGCGGCCGGTACGACCAATGCGGTGGGTGTAATCCTCAGCCTTCATTGGCAAACCAAAGTTGAACACGTGGGTGATGGTGGGCACGTCGATACCGCGTGCAGCCACATCGGTTGCCACCAGAATTTGCACCTGGCCTTGGCGCAGCGCCATCAGGCGGCGATTGCGCAAACCTTGGCTCAAAGCGCCGTGCAATGCAACAGCATCAAAGCCGTCTTGTTGCAGGTCATTGGCCAAGCCATCGCACTCGATCTGCGTGCTGGCGAAAACGATCGCCTGGTTGATCGTGGTGTCACGCAACCAATGGTCCAGCAGCTTGCGCTTGTGTTGGGCGTTGTCGGCCCAGAACAGCACTTGCTTGATATTGGCGTGCTTTTCTTGCGGGCTGTCGATGGTGATGCGCTGGGGTTCGCGCATCACACGGGCAGCCAGCTGTTGAATGCGGGCCGCAAACGTGGCGCTGAACATCATGGTTTGCTTGCGAGCGCTGGTGAGCTGGTTGATTTCAGCCAGATCATCCGAGAAGCCCAAGTCCAACATGCGATCGGCTTCGTCGACCACCAGGAATTGCACTTCGTCGAGCTTGATTTGCATGGAACGTTGCAGGTCCAACAAACGACCCGGCGTAGCCACCACCAGGTTGGCGTTTTGCAGCTTGGCAATTTGCAACTGGTAAGGCATACCGCCCACGATGTTGGCAACGCGCAGGCCACGGCAATGCTGCACCAGATCGATGGCATCGTGCGCAACTTGCTGGGCCAACTCGCGGGTTGGGCAAACAATCAGGGCGCCCGGGGTTGGAGCCTTGAAGTTGCGAGGATTGGTCGGGTCTTTGCGCTTGGTGCGCTTAGGAGCCGGTTCGCCCTTGGCAGTGGCATCAGCACACGCTTGTTCGTATTCAGCGCGTTCAGCGGCTTCGGCTTCGGCTTGCTGTTTCAACAAGGTGTGCAGCACGGGCAGCAGGAAAGCAGCGGTCTTGCCGCTACCGGTCTGGCTGGAAACCATCAAATCGATATAGCCTGTCTTTTCGGTGGGCAATGCCAACGGAATAGTCTTGGTCTGTACGGTGGTGGGCTGGGTGTAACCCAGATCCTTACACGCCTGAACGAGTTCAGGCGCCAGGCCCAGCTCAACAAAGCCGTTAGGCACTTCAGGCTCAGCAGCTTGCACTGCTTCGGCTTCAGATTCGTCGGCCGCAAGTTGAGGTTCTGTGTGGCTAGTAGCCTCAGAAATCTCAAAATTGGAATTGGTAAAGTTTTCGGCAGGCGCAAATTCGCCTGTCACTTCAAAAGCGTCAGTCATATTTTTTCTCACACGCGAGCGCCGCAGGTTGTGCGACTGCTCCGTCAATGGTTAAAAAACATCAACCATCAAACGGAACCTGCTCTGACCCGTAGAAGGGTTTATTCAGTGCTTGGGGCCATTACCGCCACGTTCGTAGTGACGTGGCGAGCCCGGTGAATGAAGGGAGATGTACAAATCATCGCTACTCTGTGTAGCGAAGCCTACGATTATGGCATGAATTCGGGTTTCTACCTAATCTAACTTTAAAAAGTGGGTGCGGTAGTGTTCCATCTCGTCAATGGACTCATGCACATCGGCCAGCGCAGTGTGGCGCTGCTGCTTCTTGAACGACGCGTAAACCTCGGGTTTCCAACGCTTGGACAACTCCTTGAGCGTGCTGACATCCACGTTGCGGTAATGAAAAAACGCCTCCAACTTGGGCATGTATTTCACTAAGAAACGGCGGTCTTGCCCAATGGAGTTGCCACACATGGGCGATCCATTGGCAGGCACATATTGGCTCAAGAACGCAATCAGCTGCGCCTGCGCCTCGTCTTCGGTGGTGGTGGACGCCTTCACTTTGTCGATCAAGCCGCTCTTGCCATGGGTGCCCTTATTCCAGGCATCCATCAGGCCCAGTTGCGCGTCACTCTGGTGAATGACCAACACCGGGCCTTCTGTGCGTTTTTCCAGTTTCGGGCCGGTCACGATCACGGCGATCTCGATGATGCGGTCTACTTCCGGTTTCAAGCCGGTCATTTCGCAGTCCAGCCAGACCAAATTTTTATCCGATTTACGCAGCGGGGTGTTCAATTCTTCCATGGGGCGATTGTCACCGATGGGGAAATTCGAAACCCCGGCAGCGCTACACTCGAGCGCCATGACTGACGCCACCTTGGTTCCTACGCTCTCCTCCACTTGGACAATGGTTTTTGCTATCGTTTTGATGGCGAGTTTGCTGCTCAAATTTTGGCTGGCCACGCGGCAAATGCGCCACGTGGCCCAGCACCGCAATGCAGTGCCTGAGGTGTTTGTCGACCGCATCCAACTGGCCGATCACCAGAAAGCGGCCGACTACACCCTTGCCCAAGGTCGCATGGGGCTGCTGGAGCTGGCTTGGGGTACGGCATTGACGTTGGGCTGGACACTGCTGGGCGGCCTGTCTGCGCTCAATCAGGCCATGGCGCAATGGTTTGCACCCGGCATCGTGCAGCAAGCGGCGCTGCTGGTTGCTTTCACCGTCATCGGTGCGGTCATCGATCTGCCCTTCACGCTGTACCGCACCTTTGTGCTGGAGCAGCGCTTTGGCTTCAACAAAACCACGCCGTCGCTGTGGCTCAAAGATTTGCTCAAGTCGGTCGTGCTGGCCACGGTGATTGGCCTGCCGCTGGCGGCGTTGGTGCTGTGGATGATGGGTGCCACCGGTGCGCTGTGGTGGCTGTGGACCTGGTGTGTGTGGATGGGATTCAACCTACTGGTGCTGCTGATTTACCCGACCTGGATTGCACCCTGGTTCAACCAGTTCAAACCCCTGGAAGACCCTGCACTCAAAGACCGTGTGACTGCGCTCATGGCGCGCTGCGGCTTCCAGTCCAAAGGCTTTTACGTGATGGACGGCAGCAAGCGCAGCGCGCATGCCAATGCCTACTTCACCGGCTTTGGTGCGTCCAAGCGCGTGGTGTTTTACGACACCTTATTGGCCCAGCTCAGCCCTGCCGAAGTGGATGCCGTGTTGGCCCATGAGCTAGGTCACTTCAAGCACCGCCACATTCAGAAGCGTATTGTTTCCATGTTTGGCATGAGCCTGCTCGGCTTTGCGGCGCTGGGTGGACTGAGCCAGCAAATATGGTTTTACACCGGGCTCGGCGTGGCCCCCAATATGACCGGCCCCAACGACGCGTTGGCGCTGCTGCTGTTCATGATGGTGATGCCACTGGTGGGCACCTTCATGGGCCCACTGTTTGCCCAACTCTCGCGCAAGCATGAGTTTGAGGCCGATGCGTTTGCCATCGCCCAGACCAGCGGTGCAGACCTTTCCAGCGCCTTGCTGAAGCTGTACCAAGACAACGCCTCCACGCTGACACCCGACCCTGTGTACGTGAAGTTTTATTACTCGCACCCACCGGCATCGGAGCGCCTGGGGCGCATGCTACCCCGTAGTGCCCATGCCTGAATTTTTTCGAAATTTATGACAAATCAACCTCCAGCCCCTGTTCGTATTGCGCTAAGCGCTACGCAATTGATAGCAAGTCTGGCCAAACTCGAAGGCTGGAAATTGCACGGCGATGGTGCCGACATAGCCATCGAGAAAACATTTACCTTTGCCAACTACTTGCAATCGATGGCGTTTGCCAATGCGGTGGCTTACCTGGCCGAACAGCAAGACCACCACCCCGCCATGCTGGTCCAATACGGTAATTGCAGTGTTCGCTTCAACACCCACGATGTGCACGGCATCTCTAAAACAGACTTCGAATGCGCCGCGCTGGTCGACGCACTGGCCCACGGTTGAGGACCCGCTCATTGGCTGCAAAACCTCAGTTGAAACCCGGCCTGGAACACGGACTGGTAGTGGCTGGCCATGGCCGTCACGTATGGGTCGAGACACCCGATGGCCGACGCCTGATTTGTCATCCCCGCGGTAAAAAAAGTCAAACCGTCGTGGGCGACCGCGTGCTCTGGCTGGCCACGGAAGACGAAGGCACGATCGAGAAAGTGGAGCCGCGTCGCAATCTGTTTTACCGCCAGGACGAGATTCGCACGAAATCGTTCGCCGCCAACTTGGACCAGGTGCTGGTGCTGATTGCCGCAGAACCCGAATTTTCGGAGAGCCAGCTCTCACGCGCCTTGATTGCAGCAGAGGCGGAAAAAATTCGCCCCATCATTGCCCTGAACAAAAGCGATCTGGCTGAACCCTTTGGCCGTGCCTGGGAGCGCATGGGCATGTACCGCGACATGGGCTATACCGTGTTGCCACTGGCGCTCAAGCCCAACTCCGCTGAACCCGGTGACACCGATGCATTGTTCACGCTCCTGCAGGGAAAAACTACGCTGGTGTTAGGCCCCTCGGGCGCTGGCAAGAGCACGCTGATCAACCGCTTGGTGCCCAATGCGCGGGTGCTGACTAATGAAATTTCCACGGCATTGAATTCCGGCAAGCACACCACCACCAGTACCAGCCTGTACTGGGTAGATGCGGCCAAAACGACAGCGCTGATCGACTCACCGGGTTTTCAAGAGTTTGGGCTGAACCACATTGACCCCATGCACCTGGCAGGCCTGATGCCCGACATCAAAGCCCATGCGCAAGAGTGCAAGTTTTACAACTGCTCGCACCTGCACGAGCCAGGCTGTGGCGTGCTTTCACATATGAAAGCGACCGATAGCCCCCGTGGAATAAGCGCAAACCGCTACAAAATTTATAGCGATCTGTTTGCCGAGTTATCGCAAAAACGCTACTGAAACGCCAGCACTGACCGCAAAGCGGCCTTAGCCGATCAAGCGTGCCAGCGACAGCAAGGCCAAAAATACCATCCACATCACCACGGTGCGCCACACCAGGCCCACCACCGCGCGCAGGTGCACGGGCTCGGGCGTTAGCCCACCACTGTCCCGCTCTTTGGGGCCGAGCTTGACGTTCACCGCACCAGCAGTTGCGGCCAGCACGACGCCGTCGTTGTCGTCCGGATAACTCGCAGCATGTTTGCGCCAGCTGTCCACGGCTTCCTCGAAGCTGCCCACAAACGCAAAACTCAGTGCCGTAATGCGTGCCGGAACCCAATCGATGAGGTGCCACGCCGTACGGGCGTTGACCTGAACCGCCTCACTCACCGGCTGGCGCGTGGGTTGCGCCGGGCGATTGGCAAAGGCGGATACATATTCGCTCACCCGGTACAGCACCGCACCGGCAGGCCCCAGCCCCACCGCCGCCAGCAGCGTGTACCAGGCAAACACGCCGAACACATGGCGATGCGCAGAAAGAATGGAATGCTCAATGACGTGCCGCACAATTTCGCTGCGCGGCAACTCGCTGGCATCGATGTGCATCCAACGCGCCAGCAGCTCGCGGGCTTGGTCTTCGTCACCCGCATGCAGGGCATCGCGGATGTCGGTGAAATGGTGGCTGAACTGCCGAAACCCCAGCGTGGCGTAGAGAATGACAATGTTCCAGACGACCGCCGCCACCCAGCCTAACGTCAACACCAGCAGCCAGTGCACAGCCAACACCAGCACACAGGGAAGCAGGACCGACAGCGCCCACGCGACCCAACCATGCTGCGGTTTTCCAGCGTCAAAATTGCGCATAACCCAGCGCACCCAGTTGCGGATCAGGTTGTGTACCGGATTGACGTGGGCCAGCGGCCGGGCCTGCTCCAGCAGCAGCGCAAAGAGAATGGAGATAAAACTCATGCAGCAATCATAGCGGCCCGCCCTGCACTGCCGTTAGCCTAATAGAAAGCGATAAAAATTGCGCAGCATGCCGGCGGTAGCACCCCAGATAAAGCGCTCTTGCTCCGCGTCTTGGTAGGGCATGGACAACCAGTGCCGCGTAGCGCCTGCCCACTCCACCGCGTGGTGGCGGTGGTTCGCCGGGTTCATCAAGAAATTCAGCGGGACCTCAAACACATCGGCCACTTCAAAAGCATTCACCTTGAGCACCGCGTCAGGCTGCACCAAGGCAACCACCGGGGTGACGAAATAGGCGCTGCCTGTGGTGTAGATGGGCATGGTGCCCAGCACCTCGACAGCCTGTGGGTCCAGGCCAATTTCTTCTTGTGCTTCGCGCAGCGCTGTAGCGGTAGCGTCAGCATCTTCCGGGTCGGCCTTGCCACCCGGAAACGCAATTTGCCCGGAGTGGCTGGAGAGGTGGGTGGTGCGCTGGGTGAGCAGCACCATCAACTGCTCACGCATGACCAGTGGCACCAAAACCGACGCGGCCACAGCAGCACGGGTAGAAAAGCGCGGCTCAGCCACTATCTCCGGTGCCCAATGGGGCGGACTGGCAAAGCGCAGGCGCAGGGCATCCGGCGCCATAACCACAGAGGTAACACGCGGCAAATGCGTATCGACCTGCGTGACAGGAACGCGGTGGGGATCAAATACAGGCAGATTGGACACGTTTGACGCAATAAAAAAGCCGCCGCAGAACAATGCTGGGGCGGCTTGTGCTGAAGACAGCGCGTGAAATTTACGCTGCAGTCTTCTTGGCTGGCAGTTTTTCCTTGATACGCGCCGACTTGCCGCTGCGATCACGCAGGTAGTACAGCTTGGCACGGCGCACGTCACCGCGGCGCTTGACTTCAATACCGGCGATCAGCGGGCTGTAGGTCTGGAACGTACGCTCCACGCCTTCGCCGCTGGAAATTTTGCGAACGATAAAACCGCTGTTGAGGCCGCGATTGCGCTTGGCAATCACAACACCTTCGTAGGCCTGTACGCGCTTGCGGGTACCTTCAACCACGTTAACGCTAACGATAACGGTGTCGCCGGGAGCGAACACGGGAATGACTTTGCCGAGGCGAGCAATTTCTTCTTGCTCAAGAATTTGAATCAGGTTCATAGCTTCTTTCGTGATCTTGAGAGCGCCAGCACCACCATGGTGCTATCGACTTCACCGCAAAGGGAAGCGACTTGGCCGGTCAGAGGATCGGTTAGCCTGCCATTATAGCAAGCTCAGGGTTTGGCTACCAAGCTGCGTTCATCTGCAGCGCTGATAGCACCCGCCAGACGCGCTGCGTCGAGCAAATCCGGGCGATGTTGCGCGGTGAGTGCCAGCCGCTGGTCGCGCCGCCAGCGCTCTATTTGCACATGGTGGCCGGAGGCCAGAACAGGCGGCACGGACACCCCATTCCACGCTTCGGGACGGGTGTAATGCGGGCAATCCAGCAAACCGTCCAACGCTGGGTTAAAGCTGTCCTGGTGGTGGCTGTCTTGGTCTGTCAGCACGCCGGGTTGCAAGCGGGCCACAGCATCCAGCAGCGCCATGGCCGCCAACTCGCCGCCCGACAGAACAAAGTCACCCAGACTGATTTGCACATCGACATAGGTGTCGATAAATCGCTGGTCTATGCCTTCATAGCGCCCACACACCAAGATGGCTCCGAGGCTATCGGCCCAGCCTTGCACTGCCATGTGGTTGAGGCGCAGGCCAATCGGTGAAAACAGCACCACGGGGGCGTGGTCATTGCGGGCTGCCCGAATCGCATCCACCGCTTTGGCGAGTGGTTCCGCCATCATCACCATGCCGGGGCCGCCGCCAAACGGTCGGTCATCCACACGGCGGTAGTTTCCAATGGCGAAGTCGCGGGGATTGGTCAAATGCACATCGACTTGCTTGGACTCAAACGCACGCCGAGTGATGCCCGTTTTCAGAAACGGATCAAATAATTCGGGAAACAGGGTGATGACGTCAAAGCGCATGGGCCACCCGGATTAATAGTCGGCGAGCCAGTCCACGCGAATGCGTCGCTCTTGCAGATTCACATCGTCCACATAGGCCGACACAAAAGGAATCATGCGTTCACAGACTTTGTCATCTTGCATATATTCCAACACCAGTACGGTTTGTGCACCGGTGGACAGCAGTTCGCGCACCGTGCCCAAAGCCTCTTCCTGGCGATTGACCACGTCAAGGCCGATCAAGTCAACCCAGTAATATTCGTCTGTAGATGCGGTCGGAAAACTGGAGCGGGAGATAAATATGCGTGCACCGCGCAGAGCTTCAGCAGCGGTACGGTCATTCACTTCATGGGCCGTAGCGACGACCGAGTCGGAATGCACTTTGGCCTCTTTGACGGCCAGTTTGCCGGTGCCTGAAAATGTTTTTTTGCCTCTTTCCGTGGGTAACAGATACCAATGCTTAGACGAAAAAAGTGCTTCAGGGTCTGCGCTGTAAGGCAAAACCTTGAACCAGCCCTTAATGCCCCACGCATCAGCCACCCGCCCGACTTCGATGGCATCCGCTGGCAATTCAGCAGGTTCAAGTCCGGGAAGCATGTTGTGCGGGGCAATAGCCAGCGAGGCGGGTAACACCCGCCTGCCAGGCATTAAGCTGCTTTTTTGGCAGCTTGGTTGATCAGACGTTCAACGGTAGGAGAAGCTTGGGCGCCAACACCCTTCCAGTAGGTCAGGCGATCCTGAGCAATACGGATGCTTTCTTCATTGGCCGTGGCGATCGGGTTATAAAAACCGATACGCTCAATGAAACGGCCGTCACGACGGGTACGCTTGTCAGCAACAACGATATTGAAAAACGGGCGAGCTTTTGCACCGCCACGGGCGAGTCGGATGACGACCATGATTTATCCTTTGGGCAGCTGAGAGAATTCAGCCAATGTATTCAAAGTTCGATTCAAAGTTTGAGACACGCAACTGGCCACCCGGCCAGTGACACTCTGAATAGCCTTCCATTATAACGTTTTCATTACCCATGATCAAAATTCGCCCCAGCACCGATGCCGATGTGGTCGCCATCACCACCATTTATGCCCACCATGTGCTCCACGGTACCGGCACTTTTGAGGACACGCCCCCCAGCGCCGAAGACATGGCCGCACGCCGTGCAGATGTGCTGTCCAAGGCGCTGCCGTATTTGGTGGCAGAAGATGAGGCAGGCATCCTCGGCTTTGCCTATTGCAACTGGTTTAAGCCGCGCCCGGCTTACCGCTTCTCCGCAGAAGACTCTATTTACCTGGACGAACGCGCCAAAGGCAAGGGCCTGGGTCGCCTGTTATTGCACGAGCTCATGGGCCAGGCCGAGCGGGCCGGTGTGCGCAAATTGATTGCAGTAATTGGCGATTCGGCCAATGCCGGTTCGATTGGGGTGCACCGCGCATGTGGGTTTTCCCATATCGGCGTGTTAAGCGATTGCGGCTGGAAGTTTGAACGCTGGTTGGATGTCGTGTTGATGGAGCGCGCTTTGGGGCTGGGAGCCACCACCGCACCGGCACAATAGCGACATGAAAAACAAAACACTCGCCGTATGGATCACTTTTATCGGGGGTCCATTGGGATTGCACCGCCTGTACCTCAAAGGGAGAATGGACGCCATGGGTTGGCTACTGCCCATTCCCACGCTCTTGGGCTTGTATGGCGTACAACGTGCACGTGATGTCGGCTTGGAAGACACCTTGAGTTGGGCGCTCATCCCGCTTCTGGGTTTGACCATTGCCGGATGCGCGCTCACCGCAATTGTCTACGGGCTAATGGATACGGAAAAGTGGAATCAACGGTTCAACCCGAGCGCAGGCAGCGAAGCCGAGGCAGGAAAAACCGGGTGGTGGACTATTCTCGGGTTGGCCACAGCCTTGCTGCTTGGCGCGACGGTGCTGATGTCCACCATCGCGTTCAGCTTTCAGCGCTA
>JBEEJM010000317.1:0-13491 GCA_041169205.1 Pseudomonadota bacterium
GCAAGCGCAGAGGAAATTTGGGGTGCGTGAGGATCGCCATGTGCAGCGGCATGGCCATGGCGTGCACATAGAGCATGGGCAAGGCAAAGGTGTAGTAGGGGGCGGGCGCAGCGGGCACGCACACCGGGGCAGCCGCACCGTCGCCGTCGCACAGCGCCATGTAGGCGCGCACGGCGGACGGGTCGGCTTGTGCGCCGGTCCATACCGCGTGAAAACGCAGGCCCAGCCGATTCGCTGGGGCCAGCGCTGGCCGGCGCGCCATGAGCGAGCCCACCATGGCTTTGCGGTTGGACGGGGGCTTGCTGAAAACCAGTTCGATGGCGGGCGTGTTGGGGTTCATAGCGTGGTCTGGAATAACAGTGCGGGCATTATGGAGTCGGCTTTCAGGATAATGCGCCATGCTTTTTGTACTGTCTCCCGCCAAATCTCTCGATTACGAATCCCCGCTGCAGGGCCAACCGCACACCACGCCACTGTTTGTCAAGCAATCCAAAACCTTGATTGACCTGCTGCGCAAGCAGTCGCCCCAGCAGATTGCAGACCTGATGTCGCTCAGCGACAAGCTCTCAACCTTGAATGTGGCCCGCTACCAAGCCTGGTCGTCCCGCAGCACCACCAAGAACGCGCGCCAAGCGGTGCTGGCCTTCAACGGTGATGTGTATGCGGGGCTGGACGCCCACACGCTGGCGGCTGACGACCTCGCCTGGGCGCAAGACCATGTGTGTATTTTGAGTGGCCTGTACGGCGTGCTGCGCCCGCTGGATTTGATGCAACCCTACCGGCTAGAGATGGGCACCGCGCTGGCGGGTGCGCATGGCAAAGACCTGTACCATTTTTGGGGTAGCCAGATTTCCGAGTACCTCAACACCCGCCTGCGCGCCGACGCCACACCGGTGGTGGTGAACCTGGCTTCGCAGGAATACTTTCGTTCGGTGGACACCAAAGCCCTCAAAGGCCGCGTGGTGGAATGCGTGTTCCAGGAGTACAAAGACGGCCAGTACAAAATCATCAGCTTCTTTGCCAAGAAGGCGCGTGGCTTGATGGCCCGTTACGCCACCACCCACCGGCTGATGACGCCCGACCAACTGCGCGGCTTTGATGTGGACGGCTACGCCTACACCGCAGCTGCATCTACCCCCGAGCGCCTTGTTTTTAGACGAAAACAGGTTGTAGCCCCCTAAAACACTGCGTGAGTAGCTATGAAAATAAGAGCAAATGGAATTGAGATGGAGGTCGAAGATACGGCCACCAGCCACCCCGAGACCGCCGACAAACCGGTCGTGCTACTCATCATGGGCCTGGGCATGCAACTGATTGCCTGGCCGCCCGAGATCGTGCAAGGCCTGATGAATGCAGGCTACCGGGTGGTGCGGTTTGACAACCGCGACGTGGGGCTTTCGAGCAAATTGGACTCACTGGGCAAGCCCAATCTGCTGTGGGCCAGCATCAAATACAAGCTGGGTCTGGCCGTTCGTTCGCCCTACAGCTTGTCCGACATGGCCGCCGACACACTGGGTGTGCTCGATGCGCTGGGCATTGCCTGGGCCCACGTGGTGGGTGTCAGCATGGGCGGCATGATTGCGCAGCGCGTGGCACTGGCCGCACCCCAGCGCGTGCTAAGCCTCACCAGCATCATGAGCACCAGTGGTGCGCGCGGCTTGCCGCAGGCGTCCAACGCAGTCATCAAAGCCATGATCAGCCGCCCCAAGGGCAAAGACATGCAGGCTGCGGTGGCGCACACCGTGCGGCTGTTTCAGACCATCGGTAGCCCCGCCTTTCCCATGCCCGCGGCGGATATTCGCGCCCGCGTAGAGGCTGGCGTGCAACGCAGTTTTTCCCCCGTGGGCACCATGCGCCAGATGGTGGCCGTGGTCGCCGACATTACCCGCGCGGCCCAGCTCATTCGGGTGACTAGCCCGACGCTGGTGATTCACGGCAAAGCCGACCCGTTGGTGCCTTACGCCTGTGGTGAAGACACCGCGCGGCGCATTCCCGGCGCGCGCCTGGTCGGCATCGATGGCATGGGCCACGATTTGCCGCCCGAACCCGTCCGTCAAATACTGGCGGCGATGCTGCCGCACTTGCAGGCCACCACACCATGAACACCCCCGAACAATCGCAGCTGGGTAAAGCCTCGGCCTATATCGACCAGTACGACGCGTCGCTGCTGTTCCCCATTCCGCGCTTGGCGAAGCGCGCCGAGATTGGCATTGCCACTGGGACCACTTCTTCAGCGCCATTTTTCGGGGCTGACTTGTGGACCGCGTTTGAGCTGAGCTGGCTCAACACGCGTGGCAAACCCCAGGTGGCGCTGGCGCACTTTGTGGTGCCGTGCGAGTCCGTCAACATCATTGAGAGCAAGTCGTTCAAGCTCTACCTCAACAGCTTTAACAACACCCGCTTTGCCGACGTGGCAGATGTGCTGGCGCACCTGCGGGCCGACGTGAACGAGGCCGTGTGGCGTGGCGGCGTGGTGCAGTCGTCGGTGGGCGTCAAGGTCATTGCCTCGGAGCGGTTTGATATGGAACCGGTGCACGAGCTCGATGGCTTAAGCCTGGACCGGTTGGACGTGGAATGCACGCACTTTCAGCCCGCGCCCGAGCTGCTCACCGTCACCGATGCAGAAAGCCCGGTGAGCGAAGTGCTGGTGAGCAACCTGCTCAAAAGCAACTGTTTGGTGACGGGCCAGCCCGACTGGGGCAGTGTGCAAATCCGCTATACCGGCGCTGCCATCGTGCAAGAAGGGTTGCTGCAATACCTGGTGAGTTTTCGCAACCACAACGAGTTTCACGAGCAGTGTGTGGAGCGCATTTTTATGGACATCTGGACGCGTTGCAAACCGCTCAAGCTGGCGGTGTATGCGCGCTACACACGCCGGGGCGGCTTGGACATCAACCCGTTTCGTACCAGCCACCCGCAGGCGCTACCCGGCAACTTCCGCACCGCGCGTCAGTAGCGCGCTCTCAAAAGCCTCAATGGCCATGGGCTTGCCAAACAGGTAGCCCTGGCAGCGTTCACAGCCGTGTTCGGCCAAAAAGTCGCGCTGCTCGGCGGTCTCCACGCCCTCGGCAATCACCTCCAGCCCCAGGCTGCGGCCCAGGCCAATGATGGTGTCAATCACCGCGGAGTCGCTGGCCTGCAAACCAATATTGCGCACAAACGACTGGTCAATCTTGAGCTGGTCCAGCGGTAATCGGGTCAGGTAGGCCAGCGACGAATAGCCGGTGCCAAAGTCGTCCATCGAGAAGCGTACGCCCATGGTTTTGAGCTGCTGCATCTTCTCCACCGTTTCGTTGATGTTGTCCAGCACCAAGCTCTCGGTCAGCTCCAGCTTCAACAGGCGTGGCTGCACTCCGGTTTCCAGCACGATGCGCTGCACCTGGTTCACAAAATCGGCCGCACGGAACTGGCGTGCGCTTACGTTCACTGCCATCTGCAAGGTCGCCGCATGGGGCGTGGTTTCCCAGCGCTTGAGCTGCTGGCAGGCGCTGCGCAGCACCCATTCGCCGATCGGCAAAATCAGCCCGGTTTCTTCGGCCAGCCCGATGAACTGGCCCGGTGGCACCATGCCACGCTCGGGGTGCTGCCAGCGGATCAGCACCTCGGCTCCGATGGGGCGACCGTGCGCTGCCACCTGCACCTGGAAGTGCAGCACCAACTGCTTCAGCTCAAGCGCCTGGCGCAGCGCCCGCTCCAGATCGGCCCGGGCCGTGATGTTGGTCAGCATGTAGGGGTCAAAAAAGCACATCGCGTTGCGCCCCGAATTTTTCACCTGGTACATCGCAATGTCCGCCTGTTTCAGCAGGTCCGCTGCGTCCTGGTGGGTCTTGCCAAAGATCGTCGCACCCAAGCTGCAGGTGCTGGTGTGCTCGGTGTCCTTCAGGGTGTAGGGCTGGGTCAGGCTGCCCAGAATGGTTTCGCCGACCTTCTTCGCCTGGGCGGCCGCTTCCAGCGGTTCGGGGCTCAGGCTTTGCAGCATGATCACAAATTCGTCACCGCCCAGCCGCGCCACCGTGTCTTCTTCGCGCACGCAAGATTTCAGGCGCAGCGCCACCTGTTGCAGCAGCAGATCGCCGGTGTCGTGGCCGGCGGTGTCATTTAGGTTTTTAAAGTTATCCAGGTCCAAAAATAGCAGCGCGCCATGCCGCCCGGTGCGCAGCGTTCCCAAGATGCCTTGCTGCAGCCGGTCATTGAGCAAGCGCCGGTTGGGCAGCCCGGTGAGCGGGTCATAAAACGCCAGCAGTTCTACATCGGCGGTGGCCTGGCGCAGGCGCGTCACATCTTGGTAGACGATGACGGTGCCGCCGTCGGGTGTGGGGCGCTCCACAATTTCGAGAATGGTGCCGTTAGGGGTGGTGTGCTGGTGGCTCTCAAAGGGCCCTTTGAGCAGGCCCATGCGGTGTTCCACCCACTGCGTGCGCTCGTCCTCTGTCGCATCCGGCATGGCAACGTCGGCCATGGTCTGCACCAGTGTCAAAAAGGGTATCTGGAGCGTTAACTTGTCGTGCAGCCACGGGTGCAGTTCCGCAAACCGGCGGTTCCAGTTCAGCACTCGCTGCTGGGCGTCCAGCAATATAAATCCGCTGACCATCGACTCCAGCGCCTGGCCTAGCGTCTCCTTGGCTTTGTGCAGGTCGGACTGCGCGTTACTGATGCGGTTGAAGTGCCACACCGCAAAACCACCCGCCGCCAGGATGGTAAGTGCCAGCGCCAAGGCAACGCCATTGATGAGCCAATACTCACGGCGCGAGTCTTGCAGCACCGCCGTGTTGGGAATGCTGGCGGTGACATAGAGCTGGTTGTACAGCGTGTTGCGCACCACCACGATGGCGGGTGTGCCATCGAGTCGTGCCGTGTTGTCGCGGGCGGTGGTCAAGGGCCCCAGGCTTTCCAACGAGGGCTTCAGCATGCGCCCCGGCAATTCGACTTGCGCGGGGGCTTCTACCAGCAGTTCGCCATTGCCGCGCTCTAACGTGGCTTGCAGACCTGTAATGTCCGCCCCTTGGATCAGAATGTTGCGCAGTTGTGCCACAGCCACATCGGCCGCCACCACAATGCGGCTCCCGTCGGCTAGCATGATGTGCCGCCCCATGTACAGCACTTGTTCCGCACTGCGAAAGCTGGTGAACGGCCCGCCAATCACCAGCGTGGACAGCGGCTGGGCCAGCACATCTGCAATAAAGCGCGAAGGTATATCTGACGCCCGGCCCACTTCCGACAGGTTCGATGAAGCCAGCACACGGCCATCTGCTCCCAGCAAGACCACCCGGCTGATCAGCAGGTTTTGCCGCAGGGCTTTTTGCATTAGGTGGCTTGCCGCTGCCCCATCTACCCATTCGGGCAGCAATTTGGACAGCCCCAACAAATCGTCCGCACTCGAGAGCAGCACATCCACCCCCAACAGATTGCGGTTGATGGCGGCTTCTGCACCATTCACAAAGCGCTGGACCTGGGCTTCGCTGCCTTCAATCGAGTCATTGCGGCGCTCGATGTTGAGCGTCAGGGCGATCAAAGCCACTGCGGTGATAAACCCGGCGACCAAGGCCAGCGTAATGGCTTCGGCGTGCGATAAGCGCGGCAACTTCATGGGCCAGAGGGTATCAGCAGCCCTGACGAAATACCGATCGTCTGGTTCCAAACTGCGCTGCAGCCGGTGCCACAGCGCTGTAGCCAGTGCGGCAATACGGTGGACTTGAGGAGCTCAAGGCGTTGGGCCTGGTCTTGCGTCGTGGCGGATACCACCGTCATGGACGCCTTGCGGCCCGCCTGGCAACTGGGCTGCCCCTGGTTGCAGGCAATACCATCGGCGGTTTCGCGCTCACTCTCGGCCCAAATGGCGGCTTCGAGCTTGGGTATTTCGTGTGAAAGCAAAGCACGCAGGTCACCCGGCAGCGCTTGCCACGCCGCTGCGTTGGCCGCAAAAATCGCCAGCCCCCAGGTAATGGGTAGGGTGTGCAGGTAGTTGCTGTGCTCAAACAGCCCCAGCGTGTTGCCGGACATGGAGCCGGTAATGGCGCACTCCACATTGCCCGAAAGCAGGTTGGCCGTAATCTGCGGCATACCCATCAGCACTGGCGCGGCACCCAGCGCCGACACAAAGTCGGACTGTGTGGCCGAGGCTACGCGCACCCGCCGGCCCGCAATCTCGCTCAGGGTTTTCAAAGGTTTTTTGCAAAACAGCACTTGCGCAGGGTACAGGTAGACGGCCAGCAACTCCACACCGTGGCGTTCGCGCAGGGTTTTTTCCATGTAGGGGCGAAAGGCCGCCAGGTTCTTGCGCAATGTAGGCAGGTCGGGGTTCAGGCCCGCCAAATCCGGTGCGGCCAGCTCGGGTGTCTGGTTGGAGATGTTGCTCAGCAGCGCAGTACCAAAAGGCACGACACCGTACTGCATCAGGCGCAGCATTTCGGGCCCCGGCACGCCCGCGCGGTCAAACGGCACGATTTCAGCGCTGTATTTCCCGCCCGAGAGGCGGGCGAGTTCTTTGGACCAAAAGGGTTCTTCGTTGCGGCTGTACTGGTGCAGGCCGCTGATGCCGCCCACAATGCGCAGCGTTTGCGCGGGCACCGCCGCAGGCTGCGCCAGAACGCCGGTGCACAGTGCCATGCAGCACAGCGCAAAGCCAAACCCTATGTTTTTGTTCGTCGGAGGCAAAGTCATGTGCATGGGGTGCGTCTCCAGCTGGTTCAATTAATTATCAACCATGAATCAATGGCAAGATACCCCTCAAATGACCCCCCAACAATTCATCGCCAAGTGGGGCCCAGGCGGCCCTGCGTTCGAGCTGAACGAACGCCAAGGCGCGCAACCCCACTTCATCGACCTGTGCCAGCTGCTGGGTGTGCCAACACCAGGCAGCGCCCCGCCTGGCTGGAAGCAGCCCACCAAACCCTAGACGCCGCAGTCGCCCAAGCCTACGGCTGGACCGACTACACCCCCGCCATGCCCGACGAAGAAATCCTCAAACGCCTGCTGGCGCTGAATTTGGAGCGGGCGGGGTGCATTGAAAAAACGAGAAGGGTCTCGGGTTGGCGTAAAGTTGTTTGCAGATCGAAGGGTTTTTCACCGCCCACACCCGTCACCCGATACGGACAAAGCAGCGGTGGAGAGTATTCGCAAGTGGTTGGAAACCCATGGAGTAAAGCCATGAAAAATGTGATGGAAATTAGGGGATACAAAGCCCTCATTGCCTTTGACCCGGAAACCAATTTGTTCCGTGGCGAGTTCATCGACCTGAACGGAGGCGCAGACTTTTATGCAGCTGACGTGAAGGCGCTTCAGCGTGAAGGTGAGATTTCGTTGAAGGTATTTCTGGACATGTGCCGGGAAGATGGCGTGGAGCCGCGTAAAAGCTACTCCGGCAAACTCATGGTGCGCTTGCCCGTGGAACTTCATGAGCGTGCCGCCGCTGCGGCAGCGTCGCATGGAAAGAGTCTGAACGCTTGGTTTGCCGATGCGGTAGCGCTAGCTGCACAGGTTTGATCAAGGCAGCCAGTCGCAACGCAAGCGGTGTTGCGCGTGGGCCCGGGCACGCCAGCCGATGTAGAGCCGGGGTGCCAGCATGCCCAGCAGGCACGGCGCGCTGAGCCACCAGGCATCGAGCACCCAAGTGGGCAACCAGCCCACCCAGCCCATAAGCCAGGTGGTCAGCACGGCATCCCACATTTGGTATTCCACGGGATGCTCCAGCGCATGGTCCACTTGCCAGAGCCGGATGCGGTGCAATTCGGTGAGCGAAATTGCGGGTGCCAACCATGTGATCATTGCAGTCTCCCAGTGCCATATTCACTGTAAGTTCAACGTAAGAAAAAATCAAGGCAATCGATCGATGTTTGGTGAAAATCTGGCGCGCCCCGACGTCATCCTCCTCGCCCCCATGGAGGGGCTGCTCGACTTTGTGCTGCGCGACATCTTGACCCGCGTGGGCGGCATTGACCGCTGCGTGTCGGAGTTCATTCGCATTACCGACCAGCTACTGCCCGAGCGCGTGTTTTTGCGTATCGTGCCCGAGCTGCACAACGGCGGGCGCACGCTGGCCGGGGTGCCGGTGCGGGCGCAGTTGCTGGGGAGCGACCCGCAGTGCATGGCCGAGAACGCCGCGCAGCTGGCCGCGCTTGGTCCCGACGGTATTGACCTGAATTTTGGCTGCCCGGCCAAGGTGGTGAACCGCCACGGCGGCGGTGCCAAGCTGCTGGAAGAGCCCGAAACCATTGCCGCCATCGTCAGCGCCGTGCGCCGCGCCGTGCCCGCACACCTGCCGGTGTCGGCCAAGATGCGGCTGGGCTATATGGACGACGCGCGCGCGGTCGAAAACGCGGTGGCCATTTGCCAGAGCGGTGCCAACGAACTGGTGGTGCACGCCCGCACCAAGGCGCAGGCCTACAACCCGCCCGCCTACTGGGAACGCATTGCCGACATTCGTGCGGCGGTGAACATTCCGGTGGTGGCCAACGGCGAAATCTGGACGGTAGCCGACGCGCAGGCGTGCATGCATGCGTCGGGCTGCATCAGTGTGATGCTGGGGCGCGGCGCGGTGGTGGATCCGGGGCTGGCGCTGGCTATCCGAGGGCAGGCCGATGCCGTGACGTGGCTCACGCTGCTGCCGCATATGGCGGCGTTCTGGCACATCGTCTGCACCCAGCTCGACCCGAGGAAACGCGCCGGGCGGCTCAAGCAGTGGCTCAACTTTCTGCGCCGCCGTTTCCCCGAGGCCGAAGTGGCATACCAGACGCTCAAGACCGCACAGGACAAGGATGTAGACGTGTGGCTGGCGGTGGAGTTGCAGCGCTACGGACTACAGTACGAGCAAAATTTATGAGTACAACCCTAACTACTGCGACGACTGAAGTGGCCGTTGACCATGAGTTGTTCACACTGGGGCATCGCAACCTGGTGGTGACGGGTTTTGGTCAGATTGCCTTGTGCACCCTGGTGGCATTGGCTGCCCACGAGAACGTGGTGGCCGCGACCCTGCAGTGGTGGTGGGCATTTATGCTGGCCAGTGGAGTGGTGTATTGGCTCGAATACTGGCTGTTCAACCATGCGGCAAAACTTCAGGAACCCGATGCTCGGCTATTGAGAAAGTGGCGCTTGCATCGGCGCAC
Source organism: Pseudomonadota bacterium (assembly GCA_041169205.1). Lineage (GTDB taxonomy): Bacteria > Pseudomonadota > Gammaproteobacteria > Burkholderiales > Burkholderiaceae_C > Allorhodoferax. The sequence continues at coordinate 9,105 of JBEEJM010000317.1, forward strand.
ACTGCAGTTCGTGGTGGGCTTGGGTTGGGGCAGTCTCGGCTTTCTGTTGGTACCGGCTGCGCAATCGCACAACGTCATCGTCATGACAGCTTTTGTGGGAATGTTGGGCTATGCCGGTGCGGCCAATACGGCCAACGATTTTGTGGGTTTCGTGGTGAGCGGTATCGCCATCGTTGTGGTGATGGTGTCCCAGTTTCCCGCTGTGTTTGGTGCCGATGCCACGCCCATCACCATCATGTGTGTTTTGTACCTGGTGGCGCTTATCTCGGTGGTGCGCAATACGCAAAAACTCATGCGCGGATCTATCCGTTTGCGTCTAGCCAATGCGGTGTTGGCTCGCACCAGCGCCGAGCAAGCTGCACGCGCTGAAAAAGCCAACCGCGAGAAGTCGGAGTTTTTGGCCGCCGCCAGTCACGATTTGCGCCAGCCTGTGCATGCGCTGCTGCTGTTGGTGGAGGCGTATCGCCAGCAGGAACCTCTAGCTGCCAGGCACCCGCTGCTGGTGCACATTGCTGCGGCGGGTCAATCCATTAGCGATTTGTTCAACTCCCTGATGGAGCTCTCGCGGCTGGAGAGTGGGGTGGAAAAGCCGGTGATGGTCGCTTTTGACCTGTCGGAGCTTATTGGGCGTGTGCTGTTGCGGGTGCGTCCATATGCCGATCGCAAGGGGATTGTTTTGCGTCGGTTTGAAGCCCGGGGGATGGATTGCGCTACCTTGTGCACGGACAAGGTTTTGCTAGAGCGCATTCTCGGGAATCTGCTGTCCAATGCGATCCGCTATACGTCGCAGGGCAGTGTGCTTTTGGCGGTGCGGCAGGCCCATGGGGGTGACGGACTGTGGATGGAGGTGTGGGACACCGGCGTGGGCATTGCAGATGAAGATCAGGCCCGCATATTCAGCCCCTATGTGCAGATTGGTAACCAGGAGCGTGACCGCTCCAAGGGCTTGGGCCTGGGTCTGGCCATCGTTCACCACGCGGCCAGCCTCCTGGGGCTGGAAGTCACGTTGAAGTCGCAGTTGGGCCGGGGCAGCCGGTTTCGGGTGCATGTGCCCCGCCGTGTGTGCGTGGCGGGCCAAGTCAAAGCGGAGTCGCAAGCGGCACGCACGGCGTTGCCCGTATCGGTGCCCCAACTTGCGGGGCGTCGCGTGTTGTTGGTCGACGACGATCCCATGGTGCTGCAAGCGATGCAGGCGCTGTTGCAAACCTGGCAATTGGACTTGCGATGTACCAGTCGGGGGGATGCGTCGGTGTTGGCTGCGTGTTCCGCAGAATGGGTGCCGGAATGCATCTTGTGCGATTTCAGAATGCCCGGGAAACTCAACGGCATAGAGCTGCTGGACTACATACTTGAGCGCTTTCCTGAGGCTGTTGGAATATTGCTCACGGGAGAAATGGTGCAATCGGTGCAAACCCAAGCTGAAGAAGCAGGCTACCTCGTGCTGTTCAAGCCGCTGGACCCTGCCGTGCTGGCTTCAACGCTGAGCGCGGTGATGAGCCGGCGTGACAAGGGGAGAACAACATGAATATTCTGATCGTTGATGACCATCCGCTGACCTGCCAGGGGCTGGCTGCCCTGATGGTGGCTACGCAGAAAAATGCAAACGTTCGCAGTGTGCACAGCGCAGCCCTTGCGCGGGAGGCCCTGGGCCATCAGCCACCACCGGACTGGATTTTTCTGGACATCAACTTGCCGGATGACCCCAAACATCTCTTTTTCCATGAGATCTGCGCCAACCACTGGATTGGCAAAACCGTGCTTATTTCGGCAGAGCCAGAACACCGTCTGATTCGTACGGCGCTTGCGGCTGGGGCCCGTGGATTCATTCCCAAGACCGCCGAGCCAGACGTGGTGCTGCATGGTTTTGCCACCGTACTTTCGGGCGAGTTCTATTTGCCTAACGCATTGGCGGAGCAGTTGCGACACATGCCAATGGATGCCGCAGCTGTGCGCCAAATGTCGCCACGCCTTCAGCAGGTGCAAGAGTTTTTGTTGCGAGGTGTCGCCAACAAGGTGATTGCGCGTGAACTTAATTTGTCTGCCCACACCGTGAAAGAGTACGTTTCATCGGTGTTGGCATTTCATGGCGTCAACAGCCGCTTGAACCTGGTGCTCAAACTCGCCTCGGATTCCCCGGCCTAGCACCCCCCGTCAGGGGGGTAGGAATCGCATCCCGTCCGTTTGAAAATCGGACGGTGCCACTACTGGTGGTGAAGGGGAATGCACATGAAATTTCGATCCAATGCAATGCAAGTTGCAATCTGCTTGCTTATCGGTACGGCGATGGGCGTGGCGCCTGCGCATGCGGGGCTTTTCGACATGATTGCAGGTGCTGCCAAGTCCGCACCATTGGAGTTGAAAGAGGGTGCCGACAAGGGCGATACCTTTATCAAGGCGTTTTCGGACTCGGGCGCTCTGGCTCGCGAGGTTCAGCGTGCTGACATTGCCGAACGCAAGATTGCCATCACGAGCTTTCAGGTTGAGTTTGCCATGGAGCAAGTCGGTCAGGTATCTGACGCGGGTGGCAGCGATGCGGAAAAGATCTACACGCTGGTTGGCGTAACGCCAGAGCGTCTGCAATCCATTACCGATGCGGCCTATACCGCGTTTGCTGCCACGCTGACCAAGCGCGGCTTTGAGGTGTTGCCGCAGTCGGTGCTGGAAACCGGTGTATTCAAGGCCGAGCTGGCCAACGCAAACCAACCACCCGTGAAAAAAGAACGGGGCGGTTTTGCCAAAGTCACCACCGCAGGCGGCGGACACCGTGCTGAGTTGGATAAAGACAACTTCGGGTTCGTTGTTACCGCCAAAGGCACGTCACCGGATGTTTGGACCGCTGCATTCAAGACGCCCACCGCCATGAAGCTTAGCGACGAGTTGGGTGCGGCCGCGATCGATGTTCGCTTGAAATTGAATTTCGCGCGCATGGATGACAGCGGCACTGCGGGTAAATCCGAGCAACCGCAAAACACCTTGGGAATCAAGAACACGCGCATGCAGGTATATGCCCCGGGCTCCAAGTGGTTGAACTATGAACTCAAAAAACCGGTGGTGTTGCCCGGACGCGCTGCCGACAAGGCAGTGGAAATTGCGTCAACCGGTGGAGAAACTGCAGTCGCCACAGCATCTGCCGGAGCGTCGGTGGTCTTTGGATTCTTGAAGGGCGGACTCTCGGGTGCTGCGTCCAATTTGGGCTCTGCTGCGCGATTGGCGGGTGGTTCTGGAAAGTATGCAATCACTACCGGCGGTGACTACGACGCTACCACTGGCAAAGACCTCGCTTTGGCATTGGAAATGATGGCCGAAGTCTTGCCTAAATAAGGCGGACATTTAGCCGGACGCATCCCCCCATTGGTGGGGTACCCAAAGGAGCCTACCCATTGCACACTTGGTGGGGTATGCAAGCCGTTTCGCTTTCCACTTTTTTAGGAGATAGTTGTGAAAAAACTCAGCCAGTTACAGCGGATGTTGGTGCGAACCGGAGCCATCGTCGTTGCATTGGGCGCTTTGTCTGCGCCTGCTTTGGCGCTGACGACTTACACCTATACCGCGCCGTGGTCGTATTGGGCCAATAGTTGGGGGTCCAGCAACTGGGCATCCTACGCGGCGCTTACCCAGGGCCTCACGTTTGAATTCACGACAGCCGCACCACTGATCAGTGTTGGGTGTGGCACCAATTCGTACAACATAAGCTGCCAATCTGACTTTGCGGGGCAAGTTGAGTCCTGGCACTACAACGGCGGCAGCAGCTTCTTGAAGCTTGGTTCCGATGTCGCGGGCAGTGTGCTCACTGGCTTGTTTCTCAGCACGGATGCGAATGGCACCATTTTGAATGACCGCTTCTATTTGAATGGCCCAGTCGTCATCCCTTCGCTGGTGAACGAAACGTCTACTTTGTCGGAGGCACATGATGGCTACGACCAACAATTGCTTCAGAGCACCTACCTACGTCAATACTCGACAGGGATACATAGTGAGCCGCTGTATGCAAGTCTTAGCGAAGGCATGTCGAATGGGCGCGGTGCGGGTCAATGGTCGCTTTCCAACACCACGGGCCCCATTGTCAACGCGGTACCAGAGCCAGAGACCTATGTTTTGATGTTGTTAGGTCTAGGGCTCATTGGCGCCATTGCCCGCCGTCAAAAAGCACCAGTTGGATGATGTGACGCGCTGCATGTGCGCAGTTCTTTGGAGTCAGAACTGAAGTATCGCGACGCATAAGTGCGCCCTCAGAATAACTGACCGGTGCTGTCTTCCGTGGGAAGTGCTATTAAATTAGTAGCTGCTTGCGCATATTCCACGGAGGCTAAGCCCTTATTTAGCAGTGAACCGACGCGTACACCGAGCAGGCGCAGGCGTTTGTCCAGCGGTGCGCGCTTGAGGCACA
>JBEEJM010000318.1:0-3196 GCA_041169205.1 Pseudomonadota bacterium
CCGTGTGTCTGGCTATTGGAATGGCGCCGCGCCTCCGAGGCGTCACCGCTCTGGCCATCCTGTCTGCTGTAATCACGGTCGCGATCTCGTATGGTCTCAACTTGTTCTTTGAGCTCTCCCATCGCGAGAGTGGCTTAGATGCCGACGACTTCATTCAACTTCCTCCGGCCGCGGCAAGCGCACTGGTACTCTGTGGCTACTACGGAGTGTCACTCTTCAGGCGACGGCGCAGTGACGCCTAACGAATAAGGTTAGATCGCGCTTGCCGCGATCTGAACCGGTTGTTGGACGAGCCCGGCCAGTGTAGTGCCCGAGCTTCTGGAAATATCTTTTTGAAACTTTTGCGGCGGCAGTGGCATTCGAGCCACGCAGACTGCTATCGCAGTTGAATCAGAGCGTCATTGCAACGCTGCTGCGACGAATTGCCCATTTTTTGCTGAGTGCGCCAATTGGTTTTTACGTCACCAGAGCGAACTCATCCACAGCGCCCAAGCAGGCGCTGACGCACGGATGATGCAGTCGGTCTATGTGCCCAGATTGACTTCAGTCCTGGACCTTGGCGGCTCGGCCACGGATGGCAATATCCTTCGGCGCACGATCAGCATGGGTGCGCCGCAACAAGTGCAGCGCAGTTGTGGTCGCGCTGAGCAAGCGCTGGGCGCACGCGCAGCATTGGGCGGTCGCTTGAACACCCACAACTTCAACAGGACAATCATGCGTTTGCTGTTGGGATGCAAAAACCCAAAATTGCGCGAACGCCGAAACCCCTTGGGCAGCACGTGTTGCAACACCAGCCACAGAAAGGTGGCCCCGCTGACTGTGCGCAACACTGTCCTTTTGGTGTCACTGTCGCGAAACCGGTAAGTGACTTGCCCGTTCTCGCACTTGACGATGTCGCGCTCGGCAATCACGCCCCGGTACAAATAGCGCCCCAGGTACACCAGTGCCTTCTGACCATTGCCCACTGCCTTGCAATCGACCACCCACTTCGCGGGCAAGTCGGGCGGCAGCGGCAGCCCCTCTTCAACCAAGGCGGCCAGCAATTTGGCTTTGAACACCTTGGCCAGCGCTTTGTGGTTGAACAGATAGCCATCGCCCTTGGTGCTCTTGCGCAAAGTGCGCCACAGGCCCTTGTCCGCATCCAGCGCCGCCGCAGGCATCACCACGTGCACATGCGGGTGAAACGCCAACTGGCGCGAATGCGTGTGCAACACCGCCACTGCGCCGGGGCAGCCCTGGAGCTGCTTGTGGTTTTGGCTGAAGGTGCGCAGTGTCTCCCAGGCGCATTGCATTAACTGGGCATACACCGTGCGCTGGTGCTGCCAGGCCAGGCTGCGCAGTTCGCCAGGCAAGGTGAACGTAACCAGGAAGTAGCTGCCCGCCACCAGTCGGGCGGTTTGTCGCTCAATCCAGCGCTGGCTCTCAAAGTGCTGACAATGGGGGCAATTGCGGTGGCCGCAGGAATGCGGCACAAAGCGCTGCTCATCACAAGCGCTGCACTGGGCCAGCATGCGCGGGGCCATGCTGGAGCGGCACAGCTTCATGGCAGCCAGGGCGTGGCGTTGGCTGGGCAGGATGGCGTTTTGGTATCGCGCCAGGTAGTCCGCCTCAAAGCGTTCGATGATGCTGGCCATGGCAATCATTTGACCGTTCCCCAATCGAGCTGGAAGCGGCTCATCAGGGCTTCAATGCGCAGGCCCATCTGCACGTTGGTGTGGCTGGTCAGGTGGGTATATCGGGCGGTAGTCAGAATGCTGTGGTGGCCCAGAATCTTCTGCACTTCCAAGAGGTCAACCCCTGCCTCGATCAGGTGGGTTGCATAGCTGTGGCGAAGGCTGTGCGGGGTGATCTTTTTTTTAGGCCACAGGCAAGCGCCACTTTGTGAAGTGTTTTTTGCACGCCACCGCGATCCAGCGGGGTGCGGGCGCTGCGAGCGCCGCTTAACCCACCCAAGCGATTGGGGAATAAAAGCTCGGGGTTGTGGTGGGTCTTCCAAAACCGGCGCAAAACGCCCAAGGTGACCTGGGGCAAGGGCACAAAGCGGTCGCGGTTGCCTTTGGAGTCCCGAACATGCACCCGGTGGCGCACGGCATCGATGTCGGCAACCTTCAGGGCCAGGCCTTCGCTCAGGCGCAGGCCCAGGCTGTACAGGGTGAAGTAGAACACCCGGTAGCTTAAGGTGCGGGTGGTGGCAAACAGGGTTTGCGCTTCTTCGACGGTGACGATGTCGGGCAGGCGTGACACCTTGGGCGGCTTGATGAAGTGGGGCATGGCCCAGGGTTTGCCCAGCACGTGCAGGGTGTAAAACTTGAACGCATACAGGTCAAGCTTGACCGCGCTCCAGGAGTGCGAGGCAACAAGATCGCTGAAGTAATCGGTCAGTTGGGCCGCCGACAGGTTGTCGATCGAGTGGTCGAAGTAGTCGCCCATGCGCCGGATGCCACGGGCATAGGCATCAATGGTTTTGGGCTGCAAGCCTTTGAGCTTGAGGTGTTGGAGGTGGGTTTGGTACTGGCGATCAAAATTCGCCTTGATGTTGCTGGTCTTCATGCTGGTGTGTCCTCACGAAATGTTGCAGAATCAGTCCATCCGAATTGATGGGCTGAGAATGCAGAATAAATCGTGTCAGAACTGGGAGGGATTACTCCGCGTAGCGGCTTCGTCCAACCCTTCGTTCAAGCGGACGCCTAACGGCGCCGCTTAACTCAAACGTTGAGGCTGTAAAAAAACCTTCATTTACCGGCCCATCGGGTGCACGCGGCCATGATTAAAAACGTTGTGGTTGCATCGCAATTGTTTCTCTCAGAACATGCCCCGCTACAAACCCCAAGACCGCAACAGCCTGCTGCTGCCAGTGGTGCTCAGTGAACAAATCATCCCCGGCAGCTTTGCCTTCGCACTGGACTACCTGGTCGACCAAGAACTTGACCTTGCGCCCCTGGATGCCCAATTCAACAATGACGAAGTCGGCGCCAGCGCCTACGACCCCCGCGTCATGCTCAAGATCATCTTGCTGGCCTACAGCCAGGGCCTGATCTCCAGCCGTGCCATTGAACAAGCCTGTGCTCGCAACGTCCAGTTCATCGCCCTCAGTGGTGACAGCCAGCCCAGCCACACCCACATTGCCAAGTTTGTCGCCAACCTGGGCACCCAGATCAAACCGCTGTTTGCCCAGGTGCTCATGACCTGTGATGCG